>NZ_BAAGZM010001338.1:0-501 GCF_054778495.1 Hymenobacter agri | reverse complement strand
GGGCCGGGTCGGCCAGCAATGCTTCGAGGCCGCGGTAGAGCAGGGGCCGGGCCAGCGTGAGGGCGTCGGAGCCGGGCGGGTACGCGTACCGGGCGTAGTCGGCGCCGTAGCGGGCGTATTCAGGATGAATGCGAAAGAGGTAATCGAGCGGCGGCAGGTGCGTGAAGCCGTATACCAGCACGCCCACCGCCATCACGAAGCCCGCCAGCGGCCCGGCCAGCCCGATGTCGAAGAACTCGCGCCGCGAGAAAATGCGCTCCCGAATCCGGATAACAGCCCCGAAAGTGCCTAGCCCCATCGGAAACGGAATGTAGTAGGGCAGTGAGGTGCGCACCCGGTTGGCCCGCGCCACGAAGTAGTGCCCGAACTCGTGCACTGTGAGCACGCCCAGGAACGACCCCGCAAACGCCAGCCCCCGCGCCCACTCGCCCGCCTGCGGCCGGGCCGGAAACTCCCAGAAGCCCAGCGGCAGCAAATCGAGCGTGCCGCGTGTGAGCACCA
>NZ_BAAGZM010001337.1:0-501 GCF_054778495.1 Hymenobacter agri | reverse complement strand
TGGCACCCGGCCGAAATCTTCGGCCCCGACATGCCCGACCGCGTGCGCCTGCGCCCCGAAAACCTGCCTGACTACGCCGTGTTCTGGCCCGGCGAGGTGAGCGCCTACGTAGTGCGCGGCGATACGTTCGTGACCGTGCCGGCCTTCGTGCCGCGTAGAGGCCACCGTCTGGTGCCGGCCGGGTTTGCCCAGCGCAAGTACCGCGACGACCGCTACGAAGTGCTGCTGGCGCAGGCCCCCACGCCCGAAACCCTGCGCACCCTCAACGCGCCGGTGGTGCCCAATGGGCCAGTGCCGGCGGGGCTGGAAGCTATGCCCAGGCCGGCCGCGAACCCCTCGGATGCCTACGCGAACACCTTTTTCGGCTTCATGCTGGATACGTTCGTGTTTCCGCGTGCCTACCAGACCACGCTGCTGCGCCACAACGGCCAGGTGGAAGCGTTGCCGGGCCGGCCGGGGGCCTACCGCCGCCGCATGCTGCAGCTGCTGGCCGACGACCCC
>NZ_BAAGZM010001336.1:0-502 GCF_054778495.1 Hymenobacter agri | reverse complement strand
CGTCAAGCCACTGGTTCACGTCGTAATAATAAAACTGCTTGCTCCAGAGCATGCCGGCAAAGGCCTGGCGCTGCACGTTGCGGGCGTCGGCGCTGGGCAGGTTTTGCTGGAGGCAGGCGTAGAACTCGTCGGCCTCGGCTCGGCGCTGGGCAAACAGCGCGTCGAAATCGGCAAAAGGAGCGTCGTGAGTGGGTTGGCTCAGGCGCAGGCGTACGGTGCGGGCCTGGCCGGGCTCGATGGTGAGGTCGAAGCGGGCGGCAGCTTTGGTGCCGTGCTGGGCGGGGTTCACGGCGGTGGTCTGGCCGTTCACCACGTACTCGTTGATGCCGTCTTTGAAATACAGGCCCGCTTTGTTTTTGCGCTTGCGCTTCTTGCCGAAAACGGTGGGGTTGGTGTCGTTTTCGCAAAAGAGCAGCTCGGTGGGCTGGTCGCAGTAGAGCAGGTAGCGGCCGAGGTCGCGGTGCTCGGCGTCGAGGGCGTCGAGGCCGGCGCGGGCCATGGC
>NZ_BAAGZM010001335.1:0-503 GCF_054778495.1 Hymenobacter agri | reverse complement strand
CCGCCTCAACGGGCCGCACGCCACGAGCAGCTTCCGGGTGCTGCCAGGCATTGTGGCGGGCCAGGATGCGCGCGGCTGCCTCACGCTGCGCGGCGACGTGACCGACGACCAGCTCATCACGACCAACGACGTGGTGCAGCTGGATGCGGAGACCCACACGTTTGAGTGGCTGGGCCGGGCCGATTTCGTGATAAACTCGGGCGGCGTGAAAGTGCCCGCTGAGAAAGTGGAGCTGGTTCTCGACGTGGCCCTGGCCGAAATCGGCACTTCGCGCCGCTGCTTCGTGGCCGGCCAGCCCGACGAGCGGCTAGGGCAGGCTGTGACGGCTTTTATTGAAGGAGCCCCGCTGACCGAAGCGCAGGAAAACCAGCTCAAAACCCTGCTGGCCGAGCGGCTGGGCCGCTACGAGCAGCCCCGCCAGCTGCGCTACGTGCCGGAGTTCGCGGCCACGCCCAATGGCAAGCTCGACCGCGCCGCCACGCTGCGCCGGGCCAATGCGTAGC
>NZ_BAAGZM010001334.1:0-506 GCF_054778495.1 Hymenobacter agri | reverse complement strand
ACGCCTCCGACCCCGCGCCCGCCGCCGATGCGCCGCAACTGCGCGCTGCCACTGTGCGCAGCCGCTACGATGCCCGCGAGCAAGCCTGGGTGAGCTGGGTCGATTTGGAGGTGGCCAATACCGACCCCGGCTACCAGAACCGCGAATACAGCACCGCCATTCGCCTGCCCGAGGGCTGCTGGGTGGGCGACTACGTCCTCACCATTGGCAACCGGCAGGAACACGGCATTCTGGCCGAGAAAAAGGCCGCCACCTGGGTGTTTGCCCAGATTCTGAACCAGGACGTGCCCCGCGACCCCGGCCTGCTGGCCTACCGGGGCCCCCACGAAATTGCCCTGCGCGTTTACCCCGTATCGGGAAGTGAGCCGCGCCGTACCAGCATTCAGCTTCTGCACAAGGAGCCCTGCACGCTGACGGTGGATGGCCGCACCCTGGCCATGGGCGACAGCACGGCCGTGCCGCTCGCTGCGCCCGTTGCGGTGCCCGGCAGCGGTGTAGCCTACGTG
>NZ_BAAGZM010001333.1:0-506 GCF_054778495.1 Hymenobacter agri | reverse complement strand
TCATCCTGAGCCAGGATCAAACTCTCCATTGTAAAATTTCTCTACACCACGGCGAACCGTGGCTGATGTCGAGTGCGAATCCGACTCGTATTGACGAGTTCATGTCTTCGTGTTACGCTTGTTTGATGCCACCCCTGTTGCCAGGTGTGGACCTTACTATTTTGTCTTTTCCAAACATTCAAAGAACGTGTGCGCGGCCCAGTTGGCGTTGCAGAGCGGCTGATGCTCAGCCTGTTTTTCTTTTCTTCGGTGCCCTTTCTTGCGATTGGGAGTGCAAAGGTAAGAAGAAGTATTGAACTTGCAAGCGAAAGGTGAAAATTTTTATTTTTTCGTTCTTCGCTTTTCAAGCCGTTCCTGCCTCCTATCGAAGCGGGGTGCAAAGGTAAGAAGCTTTTTTCGACTTTCGCAAGACCAGCGGAAAATTTCTTTTCTAGGACTTTGCGAAGCTGATGCGGGAAGCACTACACCGGTAGCGGCTCCCAAGTTCCGGCCTCGTTCCATTTTTC
>NZ_BAAGZM010001332.1:0-507 GCF_054778495.1 Hymenobacter agri | reverse complement strand
GGCCGCCGCTTCGGCTTCGGGCAGGCGCAGGCGCTGCAAGTCCAGAAAGCTGCGCAGGTGGGCCAGCTCCTGGCTCAGGGGCACGGTGTCGGCGGCACTGTCGTAGAGCAGGTAGCGCATGCTTTCGGCCAGGCGCAGCACGGCCTCGGGGGCGCGGTCCGACTTGCGGCTCGTGAGCGAGTAGATGTTGTTCAGCGTGTTGAACAGAAAGTGCGGGTTAATCTGGGTTTTGAGCATGGCCAGCTCCGTGAGCAGGTGCTGGCGCTCGCGCTCCTGCCGCTGGCGCTGCCCGCGCAGGTAATCGAGGGTGATGCGCACCGCCGAGCTGGCCAGCATGGTGGCTACCGCCCCCAGCCACAGCCCCCCAAACAGCGGCCAGAACAGTTCGTGCAAATCGGGGTCGACGCCCTTCAGCACGTAATACACGAGGTTCGACGTGGCCAGCCGCAGCGCCGTGAAGCCCACCGCCGCCGCCAGCACGCCCGCCAGGTAGCGCCGTTCCTGCCC
>NZ_BAAGZM010001331.1:0-507 GCF_054778495.1 Hymenobacter agri | reverse complement strand
CGAGCGGGGTTTTCGGGGGCCTGAGCTGCCCTTGCTGGTGGGCGAAACCCACTTGGCCGCGCGCAACTACCCGGCCGCCCTCGATAACCTCGACCGTACCCTGCGCCTCGACCCCGACCAGCCCGCGGCGCTGTTCTACAAAGGCCTGGCCTACGCCGCTACCGCCGACACCAGCACCGCCGTCCAGTATTTGCAGGATGCGCTGGCGCGCGACCCGCGCGAGCCGGAGATTCTGCACCAGTTAGCCTTTCTACTGAATGCCTGGCGTCTGCCAGCCGAAGCCGCTCGGTACGCCGCGCAGGGCATGAAGCTCGATACGACTTCCGGGCTGCTGCGCTACGACTACGGCCGCCAGCTGGAATTGCAAAGCCGCCCCGATAGCGCTCAGTGGTACTACCGCCGCGCCCTGGCCCTCGATACCACTGTGTACCGGGCCGACTATCGCCTGGGCCTGGCCGCCGCCAAGGCCCGGCAGCCGGCCGCGGTGGTGCTACACTTAGCCCGCGC
>NZ_BAAGZM010001330.1:0-507 GCF_054778495.1 Hymenobacter agri | reverse complement strand
GCCCGGCGTAGCAGCACCGGCACGGCCACCCGCCGCCGGAACTGCGCCGCGCTAGCCCCCAGCGTGCTGGTGAGCTGGCGGTAGTCGTCGAGACGGCTTTCCTGGTAAATGGCCTGGAACAGCAAGGTTAGAAACGGAAACGCCATGAGCACGTGCGCCAGAATGATGCCCACGCCGGATACGTCCTGCACCAACTCGGGGAAGCCCTCCAGACTACCCGTGAGGCCCAGCCCAAAGCTGAGCCGCGACAGCCACCCCGAGCGGCTCAGCAGCTGAAACAGGTAGAAACCCATCACCAGCGCGGGCATGAGCAGCGGCACGTAAAGCAGCGTCGGAAACGGCCGACGGCGCAAGGTGGCCTGCGCGCCCAGCACCAACGCCAGCGCCAACACCACCGAGATGCTCAGCGACGCACCCGCTACCCACAGGCTGAACAGGGCCGATTTCAGGAGGCCGGCGTCGGAGCCCAGCGCCTGCCAGTAGCGCCCGGTGAAGCCCGTGGCCAGC
>NZ_BAAGZM010001329.1:0-507 GCF_054778495.1 Hymenobacter agri | reverse complement strand
TGAACGGCGCGCCGCTCGTGCCGCCCAGCGCCGCCCCAATGGCCGCCCCGTGCTCGCGGAAAATGGCAAACTCGGCCCGCGTGGGGTAATACTCCGGCAGGGCCATAATCTGCTGAAACAGGCGGCTGCCCGCGTCGTCGTAGAAATACATCGACGACAGCGTTTTGGGGTTGCGGGCCAGGCCCTCGGCCACGTGGCGGGCCAGGTCGGTTAGTTCGGTGGTCATATGGTCAGAATTAATCGTTGGCTGCCCGCGCCAGCCGCAGGCCGCTGAACTGCCAGCGCTTGTCGGCATGAAAGAAATTGCGGTAGCTGACGCGGATGTGGCTTTCGGGCGTGGCGCACGAGCCGCCGCGCAGCACCAGCTGGTTCACCATGAATTTGCCGTTGTACTCGCCCAGCGCGCCGGCCGCGCGCTGGTAGCCGGGGTAGGCATGGTAGGCCGAGTAGGTCCACTCCCAGCAGTCGCCCAGCAGCTGGTGGCACTGCGCGGGGTCGGCGTCGGCC
>NZ_BAAGZM010001328.1:0-508 GCF_054778495.1 Hymenobacter agri | reverse complement strand
GAACTACGCGCTGTGGTTTGGGGCGGTGCTGCTGCTCGGGGCCGGGCTGGTGCTGGCCCCGCAGTTTCTCATCAACCGGCGGCAGTTCGGCACCAATACGCCGCTGGTGCTGGCGCAGTCCAAAACGTTGGGTATTCACAACCTTTACCTGCAAAAGCTGAAGTGGGGCCTGCTGCACGAAAAATACGAGTCGTCGGTGGGGCGCGAGCTGCCCACCGGCCAGCTGCTGTTTCTCGATGCCACCGGAGCCGGCATACTACGGGCCGAGGGAATCACTGAAATCGACTCGCCCGGCCAGTACCTGGCGCTGGTGGCCCGGCACCCGGGGGCGCTGGCCGGCATCTACGCCCGGCACCTGTTTGCCGGCCTCGACCTCAGCCACCCCACGCCTTACCTCAAGCGCTGGCAGCCGTTGCTGTCGATGCAGCTGCTGAACTACGCGCTGTGGTTTGGGGCGGTGCTGCTGCTCGGGGCCGGGCTGGTGCTGGCCCCGCAGTTTCTCATCAAC
>NZ_BAAGZM010001327.1:0-508 GCF_054778495.1 Hymenobacter agri | reverse complement strand
CAGCTCGGCCTCGGCCTGCTCGCGCCGGGCCCGCTCGGCCGCCAGCTGCTGCGCCCATTCGGCATCGGAGTAAGAAAGGGCTGCGGGCATGGCCAGGAAGTATAGAAAACGAAAAGGAATATTGCCCGGCCTCATGGCCCGCCAACCGGGCCCGCCGAGCATGCTTCGGGGCTATGCAAAGTAAACAGAAGGGTGCGAAGCGGTGGGCATTGCCGGACTCGTTTCGGCAGCAAATTCCACGGCAGGCACCATTTCTTTGTTTTTCAGACGGTTTTCCTTAGAAAATGCAGCGCTGCGCTTCCGCACAGCAGCCGCCCTTCTCAGGTGCCCGGGCTGTAATTGCAGCCCCGCGGGGGCGATGTAGCACACAGCCCGGCTGCCCGGGAAGCCGATGAAGCGGCCCGGCGCGCTTATTTCGGCCCTGCAAACCGGCCCGCGCTTCCTTTTCGCCATGTCTCTCAAACTGAATATTCGCCTGAGCGTGCTGCTGCTGCTGCTGCTGCTGCTG
>NZ_BAAGZM010001326.1:0-508 GCF_054778495.1 Hymenobacter agri | reverse complement strand
CGTCGGCGGCATCGGCCAGACGCTTGGCGCGCAGCACGCCGTCCACGGCGTAGGCCAGCATGAACTGGGTGCCGTTCAGCAGGGCCAGCCCTTCCTTGGCCTGCAGCGCCAGCGGCTCCCAGCTGAAGAGGCTCATGGCATCGGCCGCGGCGAGGCGGTAGCCCTGGTAGTTCACTTCGCCCAGGCCCAGTAGCGGCAGGCACAGGTGGGCCAGCGGGGCCAAGTCGCCGGAGGCGCCTAGGCTGCCCTGCTCGTACACCACGGGCAGCAGCTCGCGGTTGTACATGGCCACGAGGCGTTCAACGGTGGCGGTCTGCACGCCGCTGTGGCCGTAGCTCAGGCTCTGGGCCTTGAGGAAAAGCATGAGACGCACCAGCTGCGGCGGCACTTCGGCCCCGGTGCCGCAGGCGTGCGACATCATCAGGTTCACCTGACAAGTTTGCCGGCAAAATGATGGCCGTGTGCCTGCGCTACGCCCAAACCACGTTCGAGGCCGAAGACGTGCTGC
>NZ_BAAGZM010001325.1:0-508 GCF_054778495.1 Hymenobacter agri | reverse complement strand
TTGGTGCGGCTGGAACTATTGCCCTCGAAGCTGCGGCCGCCCAGGTAAAACGCCACGTCGGCGCCGGCGCGCAGGCCGTAGCGCAGGCGCGGGTGCCCGGCACCCAGCTGGTAGCCTACGCGTAGCGGCAGGGCCAGGAAATGGTAGGTGTTGCGCACCTGGAGGCTGCCCACCGAGTCGGGCCGGAGGGCGTTGCTCGTTGCGGTCGCACCATACTTCACGCGCACATCCACCGTTTGATTAGTGGCGAACGCATGGTAGCCCAAGCCGGTGCCCAGGCTCCAGCGGCCGCTTAGCTGGCGGTGCAGCTGCACTTCGGCCCCGAAGCCGCTGGCCGCCTGCTCATTTTCGGGTTGCCACGTGCTGGTTCTTTTGGGGCCGTAAGAAATGTTGCTGGGCCCCACGCCCGGTAGATTGGTGGGCGAAGTTGCTGCGTAGCTGCGCTGGTCGATGCCTAACGCGCGCGAGGTGAGCGCCGGGCCGGCCAGCGCCAGCACGGCCCATCGCC
>NZ_BAAGZM010001324.1:0-510 GCF_054778495.1 Hymenobacter agri | reverse complement strand
CGGCCGGCGTTGTTACCGTCACCGTGCCCGTGCTGGCGCCGGGCGGCACGGTTGCCGTAATCTGCGTGGCCGAGTTGACGGTAAAGGTCGCGGCTGTGCCGTTGAAGTTCACGCTCGTGGCCCCGGCCAGGTTGGTACCGGTGATGGCTACCGTGGTGCCCGCCGTGCCGCTGGTCGGGCTCAAGCTGCTGAGGGTGGGCAGCGGGGCCGTGACGGTGAAGGCGAGGCCGTTGCTGGTGCCGCCGGGGCCGGTCACCACCACGTTGCCGCTACTCGCGCCCGAGGGCACGCTGGTGGTAATCTGGGTGGCCGAGTTCACCGTAAACGTAGCCGTGATGCCGTTAAACGTCACGCCCGTGGCGCCCGTCAGGTTGGTGCCCGTGATGATGACCGTGGTGCCCGCCGTGCCGCTGTTGGGGCTCAGACTGGCAAGCACGGGCGCCGGCACCGTCACGGTAAACGTGAGGCCGTTGCTGGTGCCGCCGGGCGTGGTCACCGTCACGTTGCCGG
>NZ_BAAGZM010001323.1:0-513 GCF_054778495.1 Hymenobacter agri | reverse complement strand
GGGGGCCGACCCCGGCCTGCGCCAGTTTCGGGCCAGCTACGCCAACGCGCTGTACCTGTTTGAGGAGCGGCCCGATGGCGACCAGCGCCCGGTGGCCAGTTTCGGCCACTCGCCCAATGTGGTGAACTCAGCCCACATGCTGCTGCGCCTGCGCCAGCAGCCCGGCAACCACGTGGCGGCGCGGCGCTACCTGCGGGCCCGCCTGCTCGATATGCTGGTAGGCGACTGGAGTCGGCGCGAAGACCAGTGGCGCTGGGCCAGCTTTCCGCAGCCGGGCGGGCTGGCCTTCCGGCCCGTGCCGCGCGACCGCGACCAAGCATTTTTTCTGTTTGATGATGGGTTGATTACGCGGCTGGTGTCGTGGTTTGCGCCCAAGTACCAGACGTTTCGGGGCCGCATCCGGCTCGAAAACGTGGATGGCCTCACCACCACCGCCCGCGCCCTCGACCGCACCCTGCTCACCGGCCTGAGCGCCGCCGACTTCCGGCAAGTGACCGACTCGGTGCAGGCGGC
>NZ_BAAGZM010001322.1:0-513 GCF_054778495.1 Hymenobacter agri | reverse complement strand
GGCGCTGGCCGCCCTGTTGCCGGCCCTGCGCCAGGCCCGGGCCCTGCGCGATACCGCGCTGCAAGTCAATTGCCTGAATAACATCGCCAACGTGTATTTGCGCCGCTACGAATACCGGCGCGGTATCGAGTACCTGGAGCAGGCCCTGCCGCTGGTGCGGCGGGCCGGCAGCCCGGGGCTGCTGGCCGACTGCCTCACCAACCTGGCCAACGGCTACATGAGCCTGCACTCGCCCAAGGCCGAGCCGCTGTTTCGCGAAGCCATTCGCGTGTCGGAGGGTAGCGGCGAGAAGGCCCAGCTGGGCACGCTGCTGAGTGCCTACGCCGACCTGCTGGAGCAGCAAAAGCGCCTGCCCGAAGCCCAGCGCACGCTGGAGCGGGCATTAACGCTTTTGCGGGAAGCCGGCGACCAGGATAATGCCGTTTTCTCGCTGGTGAGCCTGGCGCGCATTGCCGAGCAGCTGGGCCAGCCCGCCAAGGCCGAAGCCTACGCCCGCCAGGCGCAAGCCACGGC
>NZ_BAAGZM010001321.1:0-514 GCF_054778495.1 Hymenobacter agri | reverse complement strand
CGCGCACCACCACGGCGGCGGCCCTGGCGCGCTACACGCTCACGGCTAACCCGGCCCACCGGCTGCAGTTCGACGTGCTGGGCGGTGTGGGCGTGGTGCACGGCAACTGGTATGAGCGCGGCAGCAGCACTTCCGGCTACGCCGGCAGCCTCGAAACCTCCTCCTTTGCCTACCACCACACAGCCAACAACTGGCTGCTCACCGCCGGCCTGGCTACTCGCTACCGCCTCAGCTCCCGCTTCGAGCTTAACCTGGACATTGCCACCAACCGCGACCTCACCTTCCCCGATTTTATTGGCAGTGCCGCCCTGGGCCTGCGCTACCGGTTTGGGCGCGGGCAGTAGCGGTTTTTGGGCCGAAGTGTGCAACCGAATTGCCCCGTGCGGCCTCTTCTGCTTAGTTCCTTCCTTTTCCACTAAGCACATGCGTACTCTCGCTCTCAGCGGCCTGCTCCTGGCCGCCGCCCTGACTACCCACGCCCAAACCGGCCCCACCGAACCCGCCCCAGCCTCCC
>NZ_BAAGZM010001320.1:0-515 GCF_054778495.1 Hymenobacter agri | reverse complement strand
CGACTTCAGCCGGGCCTCGTTCGGCCAGCCGCAGCTGGCGCGGGCCGTGCTGCACGACACGGTGTTCGTGGGCAGCAAGCTGCACGGGGCGTCTTTCGTGGAAGCCGAGCTGCGCGGCACCCGGTTTTCGGAGGCCGAGCTGTACGATGCCCGGTTTGAGAACTGCGTGCTGGCCGAGACGGACGGCTCGGCGGCCTGCTGGTTTAATGCCGCGCTGCTGCACCGGGCCTGCTTCGACGGGGCCAAGGCCAACGGCTGCCGCTTCGACTGGGCCAACCTGACTGACGTGAGCCTGCGGGGAGCCCGCCTGGTGGGCGCCAATTTCGGCGGGGCCAACTTGGCGAAAGCTGACTTCACCGGCGCCGACCTGACGGGCGCCAACTTCGAGAAGGCCTCGCTGCACGGCGCCATTTTCGAGCAGTGCCAGCTGGCCGGGGCGGTGTTCGCCGATGCCCACGGCGAAGGGGTGCGCTTCGGCCGCGCCGACCTGAGCCGCACGCAGTGGACGCGCACCC
>NZ_BAAGZM010001319.1:0-515 GCF_054778495.1 Hymenobacter agri | reverse complement strand
GGGCCTGAACCCGGCCGGCCTGAGCCCCACCCGACTCACGCCCAGCGTCACGCTGGTGTCGCCCATCGCGGGCTTCGTGAAGGCGGTCAACATCAACCCCGGCCAGTACGTGGACCAGCAGGTGGTGCTGGCCGAAGTGGTCGACCGCTCCGACCTGCACCTGGAGCTCAAGGTGTTTGAAAAAGACATTGCCCGCGTGCGCAAGGGCCAGCACATCCTCTTCAAAATACCCGCCAGCAATACGCCGCAAGAGTACGGCGCCGAAGTGTTTCTGGTGGGCAAATCTTTCAGCGACGATGCCCGCACGGTGAGCGTGCACGCCCACCTCGATGCCGACAGCGACGTGCTGCTGCCCGGCCAGTACGTAGCCGCGCAGATTCAAACGGCCAGCCACCAGCAGCCCACCCTGCCCGACGCGGCCGTGATTCAGGGCGAGGGCTACAGCTACATTTTTGCCCGCCAGCCGGCCGGCGACGGCGCGGGCTACCGCTTCCGGCGCTACAAGGTGAAGGCCG
>NZ_BAAGZM010001318.1:0-516 GCF_054778495.1 Hymenobacter agri | reverse complement strand
GCCCGAACTGCCCGCGCGCACGTCGCTGCTGCCGGTATTGGTGCTGAGCGACGATGCGCTGCTGCCCAAGTAGCTACCATCGGCCCGAAACGTGAGGCCGCTCACCACCGCGGCGCTGCCGCTGCTGCTGCTCACCGAGGTACCGCCCTCGAAGGCGCCCACCAGCTGCCGCGCACTGGTGAAGGGCCCCGTGCCCAGAAACATGCCCGTGTCCCAATTGAACGCGTTGGCCTGGGAGTTTTCAATATCGGATGTAGAAACCTGGCCATCGGCCCATTTCACGGTCATCTGCCGGCCGCTCACGCTGAACGTGCCGCGGTCCGTCGCCGGCAAGCCGTTCAGGCTGGCGGCCGAGAAATCAATGGGATTGCGGTACACCTGCCCGTTCGGCACGAAGTAAAACGTGGCTTTTTCGAGCGAATGAAACGCAATGAGCATGCGGGTCATGAAAAACAGCCCCTGCGGCCGGCCAGCCACCATTTTGCCCGCCAGCGGCGCGGCTGCCGGGCCAGCATG
>NZ_BAAGZM010001317.1:0-517 GCF_054778495.1 Hymenobacter agri | reverse complement strand
CCGCGTAGCAGGCGCGCAGCGTGGCGGCGGCATAAGCCGCATCGGCGTGGTAGAACACCGGCACCACCGGCACGGCCAGCAGCTGGGCAATAGGGGAAGTAGGGGTCATCATAAAAAAGATTGAGGCGGGGTGCCGCCGTCAGTTAGCGGAGCAGGCGGCCCGACAGGTTACCCTGCATCAGGTGCTCGATTTCGGCCGGAGTGGCCAGGTTGATGTCGCCGGGAATGGTGTGCTTGAGCGCCGAGGCTACGGTGGCAAACGTGAGTGCCTCCTGCGGCGAGCCGTAGTGGGCAACCCCGTAGAGAAAGCCGGAGATAAACGAGTCGCCCCCGCCGATGCGGTCCACCACGGGCACGATGTCGTAAAAGGGCGTTTCGTACAGCTCGCCCGCCTGCCAGAGCAGCCCGCAGATGCGCTCGTGCGAGGCGCTCTGCGTTTGCCGACGCGTGGCAATCACGCGCTCGACGGTGGGGAAGCGCGCCGCCAGCTGCTCGCACACGCTGGCAAAGGGGCTGG
>NZ_BAAGZM010001316.1:0-517 GCF_054778495.1 Hymenobacter agri | reverse complement strand
ATCACGCTGGCCCAGGCCCCGGCCGCGCTGGGCTACAGCTGGCAGGCCACCGGCCTGAACCTGCCGCGCGACACCAACCCCGCCGGCCCACCGGTGAACGAGCCCCTGTACGCGCTCCAGAGCATTTCCATTCTCGAAGACCCTGAGCTGGGCTACGCCGCGCCCCCGGTGGGCTACAGCTACCCGCCCGGCGTGCTCTACGACCTGGGCACCTCGAACGAGGGCGAGGGCCGCAACTTCTTCCTCGAAGGCATTTCGGCCCACGAGTTCCACCTGCGGCGGCTGCGGCCGGGGTTTGATACGACCACCAACCGGGTGGTGCCGCCCGTGTTCACGACCGGTTCCGACGAGAGCTGGGGCTGCTTCCCCACGGCGCTCGACCGCTACGTGGTGCATCCGCAGGGCTGGGTAATTGGCCTGGCCTACGGCACGGCCAAGCTCTTTATCTGCCGGCTGCCGGCCGCGCCCTGCCCCAACCACGAGGCCCCCAAAGCCAGCCTGGCCTCGGGCGAAGGCG
>NZ_BAAGZM010001315.1:0-517 GCF_054778495.1 Hymenobacter agri | reverse complement strand
CGCCGCGCTTGGCGGCCTCAATGGCCCCGCTGCGGCGCTGGTCGCCGGCGCGGCCGTAGGCGGCTCCCTGCTCGATGAGGGCATCGTCGAATGGCCGGTTGTAGAACACGAACTTGCCTTTCACGGCCGCCTCGGGCAGGTTGCGCACTTCTTCGAGACTATGCACTTCCACCACGCCGGCTTTCAGTTTGCCGCCGGTGCCCACCGAGCCGCCCAGCGCGCACACCGCCACACGCACGCCCTTGTCTTTATTACCAATGATTTCGCCGCGCTCCTGCCGGCCCCGCACCCAGTGCGGCACCATCACCTCCTGCAGATACACGCGGTCGAAGCCGGCTTTTTCCATCGTGGCCTTGCCCCAGTCCACGGCCAGCTGGGCCTGGGGCGAGCCCGACAGCCGTGCCCCGATGGTGCCGGTGAGGTAGCGCAGGTTCTCATAGCTCTCGCCTCGCAGCAGGGCTTCATCGAAAATCCGGCGCATGGCCAGCGAGTCGGTGCGGTCGGGCCGGGCGGCGGC
>NZ_BAAGZM010001314.1:0-520 GCF_054778495.1 Hymenobacter agri | reverse complement strand
GCAGTGCCGGGGCACGGCATCGGGCTGCCGCTCACGGCGCGCATCATGGCGCTGCACGGTGGTATGGTGCGGGTAGAGAGCGAGCTGGGCCAGGGCACGCAGGTGTGGCTGGAGTGGCCGGTAGTAGTTGCGCCGACGGAGGCACTCCGGCCGCGTCATTAGCCTTTTAATCTGCTTTTAATTCGCCTTTAACTCAGCCTTAATAGCGCTGCGATAACCTTGCATCCCGAGTTCCCTCGTTGCCAGATTTTGGGTAATGCGTGGAAGCCGGTCTATGCAAGCCCATGACCCAGGTAATTTCTTCGCCGGCCCAGACCGGTACGCGCATTGCGGCCCCGGTGGCAGCTCCCGAGCCGCAGCCCCGCAAGCCGCTCTTCAGCACCATCGGGCAGGATGCGCCCTCCGGGTTAGTGGTGTTTTTGGTGGCGCTGCCGCTGTGCCTGGGCATTTCGCTGGCCTCGGGCGCGCCGCTACTGGCGGGCGTGATTGCGGGCATCGTGGGCGGCGTGCTGGTGAGCTT
>NZ_BAAGZM010001313.1:0-521 GCF_054778495.1 Hymenobacter agri | reverse complement strand
CGCCACTGCGGCCCCCGCCGCCCCCCGCCCGCCCGAAGCCTTCGGCTACCGCCGCCTTACGGTCATGTTCGGGCGCGACAGCGTGCAGGTGCTGCTGCTCTCCAGGCCCGGCGAGGAGACGCGGAAGAAGCCGCTGCTGCTCTGGGTGGAAGGCTCCATTCCCACCCCGCTGATAATGTACGATGCGCACGGGCCCTATACACCGTTCGGCTTCCACCCCAAAAAGGTGCTGGAAAGCTGCCACATCGCCATCATCAGCAAGCCCGGCATCCCGCTCACCTTCGACGTAACGGACCTGGACCCCAACCGCATTTTCCGGGAGCGCCAGCCGCCGGCCTACTACTGCGCCCGCAACTACCTCGACTACTACGTGCGCCGCGACGAGGCCGTGCTGCGCTACCTCAAAAAGCAGCCTTGGGTCGATGCCGCGCACGTCGTCATTGCCGGGCACTCGCAGGGCACGGCGGTGGTGGCGCACCTGGCCGCCGTGCCGGGCCTGGTGAGCCACGCGGTGTACCTGA
>NZ_BAAGZM010001312.1:0-521 GCF_054778495.1 Hymenobacter agri | reverse complement strand
CCACCACGCGCGCCGGCGCCGGTTCAATCCCCGCTTACGCCGCTGCTCAACACGAATACTTCCCGCCGCCGCCGCCCGCCCCACCCCGGCCGGCAGTTCTGGCAACGGATGCCCCAGCACTGGCCGCCGAAGTGGCTGATGCAGCCACCAGAGCTGCTGAATCGCCGCTGAGAGCTCAGGAAGCCCCCGTTTCGGCAGCGCCGGAAGTGGCGGCCCGGCCATTGGGTTCGGCCCGGCCAGCGGCTTTCGATGAGCCGGTGGCGGAGATGGGAGCCGCCGAAGCCAGCGACCTCGACGCGCCGGAAGACGACCTGGTGCCCGATGCTGAAGCCCCGGCCGCTGCTGCTTCTACGGCTACGGCTACTATAGCTGACACTGCTGCCGAAACTGCAGCGGCCACAGCAGCGCCGGAGCCAGCGGACATCTGGGCCGTGCGCCAGCCTGCGCTGGCGGGCCTCAACTTCCGGCTGATTCAGTACGCCCGCCGGACGGCGCAGCTGGTGGCCGGGCGGCAGGATTTC
>NZ_BAAGZM010001311.1:0-526 GCF_054778495.1 Hymenobacter agri | reverse complement strand
CCGGGTTGCCGCCCACTGTGGCCGAGCAGCTGGCGGTGCAGCCGTTGGCATCGGTCACCGTCACCGAGTACGTGCCGGCGCCGATGCCGCTCACATCCTGCGTCGTAGCCCCGTTCGACCATTGGTAGGTGTAAGGAGCCGTGCCGCCCGCCACCGTCAGGTCGATGCTGCCGCTGCTGCCGTTGCAGCACGAAGGGCTGGTGAGCGTGGTGCTCAAAGCCAGGGCGGCCGGCTGCGTTACGGTGCCCGAGGCCGTGGCCGTGCAGCCCAGCGCGTCGGTGATGGTGACGGTGTAGGTGCCTGCGGCCACGTTGGTCAAATCCTGGGTGGTGGCCCCATTCGACCAGCGGTAGGAATAAGGAGCCGTGCCGCCCGCCACCGTCAGGTCGATGCTGCCGCTGCTGCTGGCGCAGCAGGTAGCTGCCGTCACGGTAATGCTGGGCCGCATGGCCGGGTTGCCGCCCACTGTGGCCGAGCAGCTGGCGGTGCAGCCGTTGGCATCGGTCACCGTCACCGAGTACGTGCC
>NZ_BAAGZM010001310.1:0-527 GCF_054778495.1 Hymenobacter agri | reverse complement strand
CGGCTTATGCCGGGCTCGATTCGGCGGCGTATTTCGATGCGGCGGCGCAGGTGCTGCGGGTGCGGTTTCGGTGGCGGCACCAGGCGGCGACGGTGCGGGTGTTTGGGGCAATGTTGGCGACGAACAAGCCTGCCGCCGCTCCGCCCGCCATCAGCCTGAATGTGCCGTACCCGAACCCCTTCAGCTCCGTTACGACCATCAGCTACGACGTGGCCTGGCCGGGTAACTACGAGTTGCACGTGCTTTCGCTCACGGGGCAATTGGTGGCCAACCTGCCGGTTACGGCCGCGGCGCCCGGCGCGGGCGCGGTGCAATGGGACGGTACCGACCGCGCGGGCCAGCCGCTGCCCGCCGGGGTGTATCTGCTGGAATTGAACGGCCAGCACCAGCGCGTGGTGCGGCAGTAGTATGCGTCTCTACACCCTTTCAACCCGGCGAACCGGCTTCCGCAGCTGCTGGCTCAGCAACTGCACCAGCGCCACCCAGGCCACGGCGGCGGCCCAGCCGGCCAGCACGTCGGAGGGGTT
>NZ_BAAGZM010001309.1:0-527 GCF_054778495.1 Hymenobacter agri | reverse complement strand
GCTCGCGCCGCGGCCCGGGTGCGGCCGTTTCTGGCGTTGCAGGGGCCGGTTGCGGCTCGGCCTGCGGCCCTGTGTTGCCAGTAAGTGTTGCCAGTGTGGCCGCTTCCGGACCCGGGGTCGTTGCCACCACTACTTTTTCCCCCGCGCTAGTTTCCAGTTTCCGTGTCTCAGGTGTTTCAAATGCTACACTAAGCGGAAATTTTGTTGCTTCACCCTGGAGAATCGCGGCGATGGACAGCGCGTTTTCGGCGTTTTCCACCGTGTTTTCGGGGGTTTGCCACAGGTAGCGGGGGTTTATCCACAGCTCGAAGTCGGCGCGGGTGCCGTGCCAGGCCTTGGCCGTGATGGCGCCCATCTTCAGCAACAGGTCCAAGTGGGTGCGCACCGAGCGCGCGGAGAGCGAGCAGCGCGCGGCCAGCATCTTGCAGTTGACCGAGATGCTGGGCACCGGTGGCTGCCCGTCGCGCCCGGCCGGGCCCAATTCCAGGCCCTCGCGGTTCTGGCGCTCGAGGGCGCGGATGCCGAGC
>NZ_BAAGZM010001308.1:0-528 GCF_054778495.1 Hymenobacter agri | reverse complement strand
AGCGTGGCCAGGCCGGGCACGGCGGGCAACGCCAGCCGCAGCCCCAGCGCTGTCAGCGCCCCACTCAGCAACCCCAGAAACTGGTTGGAGTGCCGGGTTTGCCGCTCGCTCAGGGCCAGGCGGCCGTAGGCGCTCACCCGTAGCAGGCTCTCAAACAGCACGTCGGCAAACCAGCTCATGAACACAAACGCCAGGTACAGCGGCAGCAGCAGCGGCACGAAGCGCACCACCACGTAGGCCCCCAGAAACAGGCCGCGCCGCACCCCGTCGCTCAGCGTGCCCGCCCAGTACACGAACCGCATAAACGAGCGGTACACCCAGTAGCGCGCCTTGAGGGCTTCCACCAGGCCCTCGCGGGCAAACTCCGATTCGGGGTCGAGGCGCAGGGCTTCGCGGAAGTGTTCGAGGGCTTCTTGGGGGCGGTTGGTTTCGAGGGACACCCAGCCGGCCTGCGCCTGGGTTTGGCTGCTGTCGGCGTTGTAGCGCAGGGCCGAGCGGGCGGCGTGGCCGGCTTCGGTAGGGCGGCCC
>NZ_BAAGZM010001307.1:0-529 GCF_054778495.1 Hymenobacter agri | reverse complement strand
GCCGCCCACCACGGTGTTGCCGGCGGCATCGACGGCCACGGCATTCACGTAGGCCGCCTGACCGCTGGCGTTGCTTACGGCCTGGCTGGCCCAACGCCAGGCCGGCTGCTGCGCCCAGGCTGGTCCGGCCAGCAATATCAATAGAACCAAAGCCCGCAGGCGGAGGGTACAAAGCTTCATAAACAGAAGAAACAGGATAATGAAAATGTATTTTTTTCAAAGTTACCCCGGCCAGCAGGCTTGTGAGCAGGGTTATTTAAGCAGTAATGTATGAGTAACCGTATGCCCCTAAGTGCCCTGCTCAGCATAACGGCTTTTACCTACTCTTTCGATTTGCTTTTCTCCCTTCCATGATAGTCAACTACACCGCCGCCGGTTGGGAAATCATCTACCAGCAAGCCCACGCGTTGCTGGCTGCCCAGTTGGCCTGGCACTGGCCTCCTACCCTGCTGCCGCCCGACCGCTGGGTGGGCCTGCTGGCTGCCATTGCGCAGCACGACGACGAGCAGGCCGCCTGGCATGGGCGCGG
>NZ_BAAGZM010001306.1:0-530 GCF_054778495.1 Hymenobacter agri | reverse complement strand
CGAGCAGGCGCACTTCGCCGCGGGCCAGGTGGGCGGCGCTACGGGTGCTGTCGAAAGCCAGGGCCTGGCCGAAGCTTTGCTCGGCGGCCTGCGGCTGCGCCAATTGTGCCTCGGCGCGGCCCAGGTAATAATAAATAGCAGCTTTTTCGGCGGGCGCTAATCCGGCCGTTTGCAGCGCCGTCAGAAAATCGAGGCGGGCGGCCCGTGGGTCGCGTTGCAGCAGCAGCTCCAGCTCGCCGTGGTGGCGCAGGGCGGGCGCGTAGTCGGGCCGGAAATGCAGGGTTTCTTCCAGAAAGCTATACGCTGCGCCGAGGTTGCCGCTGGCGTAGGCACGCAGGCCGTTTTCGTAGTTGGTGCGGGCCGAGAGGCGGTCCATCGTCACCTTCACCGTGAGAGCAATGAGCACGATGCCGCCAATAAAAGCCAGCGTCAGCAGCCAGTCGCGGCCGTTGAAGCGGGGCTGCTGCTTCGGAATGCGCTGGTAGTGCCGCTCGCGGCTGCCAGCGGGCGGGCGGGTGCGTAGGGGGGCG
>NZ_BAAGZM010001305.1:0-531 GCF_054778495.1 Hymenobacter agri | reverse complement strand
CCACGCCGAAGCTCAGCGTGCCCGTGGTCAGGGCGTGGGCCATGGCGGCCAGGCTCCAGAGCGTGGTGGAGAAGGCGTAGCCCAGCCGGGTGCCCAGCCGGTCGATGAGGCGGCCCACCCCGGCCATGCCCAGGGCATAGGCCACTTTAAAGGTCAGCTCGATGTTGGCATAGTCGGCCACGCCCCAGCCAAAGGCCTTTTCCAGGTCGGGCTTGAGGTAGGAGATAACCGCCCGGTCGAGGTAGTTGATGGTGGTGGCGAAGAATATCAACCCGCAGATGGTCCAGCGGAAGCGGCCCATGCCCCCGGCAGTCGGGGTAGGGGAGGGAGATGAAGCCGGATGGCTCATGGGCAAAACAGGAAAACGGTAACAGAAAAGCCGCTATGCCGTGGCTAGGTATTGCAGCAGCGCCGCAATGCGGGCCGCCAGGCTCTCGGGGTCGGCCGCGCCGGCAAAAAGCTGCGAGCCAATGCCCACGGCGTTCACGCCCGCCCCAAACCATTCGCGCAGGCTGGCTTCGGTGGGGCTCA
>NZ_BAAGZM010001304.1:0-532 GCF_054778495.1 Hymenobacter agri | reverse complement strand
GAGGGTGAAGCGCAGGTCGGCAGCCTGGTCGGCCTGACGCGTCCAGCAAAAGCCCGGCAGCGCCAGCTCGGCCACGGCGGCGCGCACCTGGGGCTGGTCGGCGCAGTAGAACAGGCAGCGGAATTGCGGGCCGGCAAATAGCTGCAGCTTCTCGCGGAGCTTCTGCGCCGACGAGGCGAAGCCGGCATCGTGGGCCGTGCCGAGGGTGGTGAACAAGCCTTCGGTGGGCTGAATGATGGCGGCCAGCCGGGCCATTTCGCCCGCTTCCGAAATGCCGGCCTCGAAGAGGCCCAGCGTGTGGCGTGCCGGGTTCAGCTCCCACACGCTGAGCGGCACGCCCACCTGCGAGTTATAGGAGCGCGGCGAGCGGCAAATATCTTCGTCGGGGCTGAGCAGCTGGGCCAGCCATTCCTTCACAATGGTTTTGCCATTCGACCCGGTGATGGCCAGCACCGGGCCGGCAAACTGCGTGCGATGGGCCGCCGCCAACGCCTGCAGCGCAGCCAACGGGCTGGCCACGGCCAGCAGGCCG
>NZ_BAAGZM010001303.1:0-533 GCF_054778495.1 Hymenobacter agri | reverse complement strand
CGGCGGCATGCCCGCCCTGCGCCGCAAGAGCGAGCAGCTCACGGCCCGCCTCGAAGCCCACATTCTGGCCCTGAGTCTGCCCAAGAATAAGCTCGAAATCATCACGCCCGCCGACCCGGCCCAGCGCGGCTGCCAGCTCTCGGTGCTGGTACACGAGCGCGGCCGCGAGCTGTTCGACTTCCTGGCCGCCCAGGGCATTATCGCCGACTGGCGCGAGCCCAACGTCATCCGCCTCGCGCCCGTACCGCTCTATAATTCGTTTGCCGACGTCGACCGCGTGGGCGCAGCAATGAGCGAATGGGTGGATGAGCGAATGGATAAATAGTCATTTTCGACTGTTTTATCGTTCGCAAATCCACCGCCACATTCACCCATTCGCTTCTTCACCTATTCACTCATTGAAATAAGATGGAAGATTACGCCGCCAAGATGCTGCTGAAGACCGACGCGGCCCTGCGCGAGTACGTGACCGGCCATGTCCAATACCGCGAGGCCGCCGTGCTGGCGGCCCTCGACGAGCTGCGCCGCCGCGG
>NZ_BAAGZM010001302.1:0-534 GCF_054778495.1 Hymenobacter agri | reverse complement strand
GCGGGCCACAAAGGCCTCGCTGTTGGCGGCGGTGCCCTGGCCGGGGTAGGCAATGGGGCCAAACTGCACGTTGGCAAAGCCGTTGGGGTCGCCGCTAATGGCGTAGTTGACGGTCATCCCCGCCACGTAAACGCCGCCGTTGGTTAGGGCCAGGCTCGTGGCATAGTCGTCGTACGTACCGCCGGCTTCCAGCGCCCAGTCCCAGTCGGTGGGCACGGCGCCCGCCGGGCCGGCATCGGTGAAGCGGGCTACGAAAATGTTAAAGTTGTTGCCATTGCCCGAGCCCGGCAACGGGCGGGTGCCAAACTGCACATTGGCGCCACCGTTGGCATCGTTGGGAAAAGCCTGATTCACCACCTGGCCCGCCACATACACCTGGCTGCCATTGCTGGCCACCGCGTTGGCCACGTCGCTTCCGGTGCCGCCAGCCTGCATGGCCCAGTCCCAGTCGGCCGGGACGGCCGCCGGTCCGGTGTCGGTGAGGCGTGCCACAAATACGTCCGTCACGCTTATGCCGCCAATGCCGGGCAGCGG
>NZ_BAAGZM010001301.1:0-534 GCF_054778495.1 Hymenobacter agri | reverse complement strand
GAGGCCGAGCGCGCCCAGGCCGCCGCCGAAGACGAGGCGGAGTGGTCCGACTTCCGGCGCTACCGGCTGCTGCGGCACCCGCTGCTGGCACCGTCGGCCGTCACTAACCAGTCGAGCCTCGACACGGCCATTGCCCTGCTATTTAAGCACCCGGAACTGCTCAACCTCAGCCAGGACGGTGGGGAGGCCGCGGCCTACGTGCTGGGCATCATCGAAGATGCCATTGGCTACGATGGCATGCTGCTGGCCGATGCCATTGCGGAGCTGGGGGCCAATTGGAGAACCAGCGTGCCGGTGCTGGACGAGCCCGGCCCCGACGGCATTCGCCAGCAAATGACGACGCCCGGCGAAAACCCCGGCGACCCGCCCGTGCCGCTGTTCTCGGAAGAGCTGGCCCCCGAAGTGAAAGCGGCGCTGGTGGGCCCGCTGCGGCTGGCCGTGAAGGAAGTGAAGGACTGCGAGTTTCTGCGCGATAAGCAATGGTCGGTGCAGGCCGGCAGCGTGGGCCGCGAGCAGCCCGAGCGCCGCATCGCG
>NZ_BAAGZM010001300.1:0-535 GCF_054778495.1 Hymenobacter agri | reverse complement strand
AAGCCGGTGGGCGGCAGCGGGCCCGGCGCGGGCGGTAAGCAGCCGGCGGCGGCCAAAGGCCTGTTCCTGGCCCTGGTGCACCAATCGCCTGAGCTGCTGGGCGTCACACTCATCAACAACACTGAGGCCGACGTGCTGTTCACTTACGGCGAAGAAACTGCTGCCCGCCCCTACCGCGCCCTGGCCGCCGACAAGCTCGGCCCCAAGGCCAGCACCAAGCCCCTCTCCTTCCTGCACCTCAAGGACTTTGAAACCTGGCCGGCGGTGGTGTTCCAGCTGCTGCCCACCAAGCTCAATGGCGATGCAGCCTATGAGCTGCTCACCAAGCGGCAGGCATTCAAGGCCAGCACTTTCTATGGCAGTCAGAAGCCCGCGCCGGTAATTGGCAAGGATGCCTACCTGTTCCAGCTCGACGAGAAGGCCGCGGCTGCCATTGCCCCCGAAACGCTGGCTCAGGAAGCCCCCGCCGCTTCGGCCCCGGCTGCTCCCGCCAAGCCGTCCGGCGTGGATGGCACCGCCCTCAAGGCCCAGCTTG
>NZ_BAAGZM010001299.1:0-539 GCF_054778495.1 Hymenobacter agri | reverse complement strand
GGCCCCGGCCGCAACGGCGGCCCCAACGGCGCGCTGCTCATCACCTTCCGCATCCGGCCCGATGCCCGCTACGCCCGCACCGGCGACGACCTGACGCAGGACGTGCCCGTAAGCATCTACAAAGCCCTGCTCGGCGGCGAGCAAACCGTGGAAACGCTCAGCGGCCCCGTCAAAATCAAGCTCAAGCCCGAAACTGCCAACGGCACCCGCCTGCGCCTGCGCGGTAAGGGCTTCCCGGTGTATAAGAAGGATGGCCAGTTTGGCGACCTCTACCTGCGCCTGAACCTGACGCTGCCGCAAAACCTCACCGACCAGGAAAAAGAATTGATTCAGCAGCTGGCCGCCCTGCGGCCGGAAGCCTAACCCCTCGTTTTGCCCGCTATGGAAATGCACGTTCTCACCCTCACGTTTCAGGAGTGCTCGGCCCGCTACGGGCTGGCCCCGGCCGCGCTGCACGAGTTTTTGCAGGCTGGCCTGTTGCGCGCCGCGCCCGCGCCCGATACCGTCATCATCGATGAGCCCGACGACCTGCCGCGCCT
>NZ_BAAGZM010001298.1:0-539 GCF_054778495.1 Hymenobacter agri | reverse complement strand
GCCACCAGCGGCTTGATGACCTGCGTGAGCAGCATCGACCCGCCCACCGAGGCAAACCACGTCCAGGCTGCCCGCCACTGCCGCCGCACCAGCAGCGCCAGCCACAGCAGCACGCCCAGCCCAATCATGGGCCCGGTATTGCCCACAATGGTGAGCAGCACGGCCAGCCGGTCGAGCGCCGGTGTGGCGTGGCGGTGCCAGAATTCTAAAATGGGCACGTCCCAACTTGGGCCGCCGTGGTGCAGCACCGCCACCAGCATCCCGGCAAACAAGCCGCCCGCTACTAGTAACAGCAGCCCCAGAAGCCGCCGCGGTGGCCGGGAAGCGGTGGCAGAAGATGGGCGCACGGGCATGAATACGGCAGGCATAGACAATAAACTGGCTATTGGAATGAGGCACTGACAGGCATCTGCGGCCCTTCACGCGGCGGCGACACCACCGTGGGCAACTGCCGGTGCAGGGCCTCGCGCCACAGCCGCCGCAGCTGGTGAAAGGCGGGCGAAAACAGCACGTGCAGCCCCGCCACCCAGCCCACCGCG
>NZ_BAAGZM010001297.1:0-539 GCF_054778495.1 Hymenobacter agri | reverse complement strand
GGTCGTCGGCTGCTTGGCGGGCGGGGTGGCCGGCGCGGTGGTTTTGGCCGGCGCTTTGGTCGGGGCCTTCACGGGGGCTTTCACCGGGGGCTTTTTGGTGGGAGCCGGCTCGGTGGCTTCGTCGGGCTGGTCGGCGCCCAGGGTTTTGAGGCGCTGCTTGGCGGCTTCCAGGACTTCGGGCACCGGGAAGTTGTTGTCGATAAGCGAGTTCAGCGTGCCACGGGCCTGAAAGTTGTCGCCCTCCGAGGCGTAAATGTCGGCCACCAGCAGGAAGGCCCGGCCCAGCCACAGCGAGTAGTTGCTGAAATCGGAGTTCACCTTGAGCGCGGCGGCTTTGGCTTCGTCGTTCTTCTTCTGCTTGAACAGAGTTTCGGCCAGGTAGTACTGCGCTTCGGCCCCGTTGATGTCGTTGGGCGCGGCGGCCACGGCGGCCGTTAGCTCAGTCGCGGCTTGGTCGAGCTGGTCGGTGCGCAGGCTGGCTTTGCCGAGGTAAAGCAGGGCGGCGTTGGTGGCGTTGGCGGTGGCTCCGGCCTGGGCGC
>NZ_BAAGZM010001296.1:0-539 GCF_054778495.1 Hymenobacter agri | reverse complement strand
GGTGGCAGCGGCGGCCGGCGTTGCGGGCGCAGTCTGGCCGGTGGCGGCGAAGGCCGCGCTCAGGAGGATGGCAATCAGGCCGAAGCGAAGCAAATACATCAGAATAAGGGCAAAAGGTGGGAAATGACGTGGAAAAAGCCTGCGGCCAGCCCGCAAACTGGCCACGGCTACTGTAGCTGCGGATGCGCGGCAGCAATAGGCTGGAACGGGCCAAACTTATGCTGCCGGGCCGGGAAATCATCGGCGTAGGGCCCAAAGGGGTAATCCACCGGTTTCTTGCGGATATCGGGCCAGTCGTGGGGCGTGGGCAGGTGCGGGCGGGGCTGCGAATTCACGAACGCAGCCACGTCCCAGGCCTGCGCGTCGGTCAGCTGCGGCTGGTCGAAGGTAGCGCCAAAGGGCATGGCGGCCTTCACGTACCGGGCCAAGTTCGATACCCGAAACAGGCCCGCGCCGTCGTTGTAGCTGGTCGGGCCCCATAGCGGCGGGTACTGGTAGCCGCGTCCGTCGGCCAGCGGCTGGCCCTGGCCGGTGGGCCC
>NZ_BAAGZM010001295.1:0-542 GCF_054778495.1 Hymenobacter agri | reverse complement strand
CGCGCTTGTTCCGAAGCCGGGCGTAGTCCGCGCTCTGGGCCTTGGTGACGCCGGCGCCCATGCCGCGGCCCACGCCCATGTCGACGAACATGCCGTACACGGCGTAGCTCAGCCGCAGCTTCAGTTCGTCGCCGCCGGCCGCGCTCACCAGCTCGCCGGCCAGGCTGTTGTACAGGTCCTGGGTCGAGCCAATCTTGAGCCGCTTCAGGTTGGCCCGAAACTTTTCGATGCTGAACCGGAGCCAGGCCTCGGCCAGGTCACGCTCGTTTCGGGCGAAGGTTTCCTGGATTTCCGGCCCAGGCGCCTGCCGGGGCGTGCTCATAGCAGTTGCTGGTAAGAAAACGTGGCCGTGCGCAGCCGGCGGCCGGCCCCCACCGTCAGGTTCACTTTCTCCCACAGGTGCAGGTGGTAATCGACCAGCTCGTGGCGGGACGGGTCGAGGGCCCGCAGGTCGGCGATGCCGAAGGGCACGGTGTAGGTGCGCGGCACGGCCCGGGCCCGAAAGTCGAGCCAGGGCCGGTGCCACTGCTCGTAGAGCCCGT
>NZ_BAAGZM010001294.1:0-546 GCF_054778495.1 Hymenobacter agri | reverse complement strand
GCGTGACGTAGTTGGGCGTGCCCGGCGGCAGGGCCGCGCGGGGCGGAATGATGGGCGGCGTCTGGGCGTCGTCTTCCTTGGTAAATCCTCGGCTCATGCTTGGGCAAACGCAGGCGCGGCGGCCGGGTTGTGGCCGCCGGACGCAACCATCGGGCCCGAAAAGCGGTTACCCAACGCTATTTCGCTGCTACCCTATCCCGATTCGCTCGCGCTATTAATGTCTGAACTGCTTGCCCAGCCCGCCCCGGCGGCGGCCTCCCCCACCCCGCCCGCCCGCCGGCTCGACGGCGCCCTTGTCTGGCTCATGGCCCTCACCTGCGGGCTGGTGGTGGCCAACATCTACTATAACCAGCCGTTGCTGGCCGCCATCGGCCGCACCTTTCACATCACCGACAGCCGCGCCAGCCTGGTGGCCACTGCCACGCAGGTGGGCTACACGCTCAGCATGCTGCTCATCGTGCCGCTGGGCGACATGCTGGAGCGCAAGCGCCTGATGCTGCTGCTCATGCTGGGCGTAGCCGGCTGCCTGGCCCTGGCGGCCTGGGC
>NZ_BAAGZM010001293.1:0-547 GCF_054778495.1 Hymenobacter agri | reverse complement strand
TACCCCAACCCCAGCACCGACGCCCTGACGCTGCCCGCCAGCCTGGGCGCCGTGCAGTACCGCATCTTCAACCCACTGGGCCAGACGCTGCTGCAGGGCCAGGCCGCCGGCATCGAGCGCCTCGACGTGCGGACGCTGCCCAAGGGTCCCTTCTTCCTGGAGCTCTCCGATGCCACCGGCCGCCACACCCAGCGCCTGGTGAAGGAATAGCCTGCCGCCGCGCTTCGGCATGAAACCGTGGCTCTTAGCCCCGCTCCGGCCGTGCGCCGGGGCGGGGCTTTTGCCTGAAAATGGGCCGTGGGCTTATCATGTTCGCATCATGCAGGCCGCGTAAGTTTGCTTGTTGAATTGCTGCCGGGGTAATGCGCCGCGGGTGCCGTGGCACGGGGTTTGGGCTGAGTCCGCCCGTGGGCCGCGCCGCCGCCCACCTTCGGCCCGCTACCAGAACGCTCCTGCTATGAAGAACGCGCTTTTCCTATTTGCCCTGAGCTTGCTGCTGCCCACGCTGGCGGCGCGGGCCCAAACCAGCCAGCCCGGCCAGGCAGCC
>NZ_BAAGZM010001292.1:0-548 GCF_054778495.1 Hymenobacter agri | reverse complement strand
CCGCGGCCTGGGCCCGCACCGGGGCCGCGGCCT
The DNA here is from genome assembly GCF_054778495.1 of Hymenobacter agri. NCBI lineage: Bacteria > Pseudomonadati > Bacteroidota > Cytophagia > Cytophagales > Hymenobacteraceae > Hymenobacter > Hymenobacter agri. The sequence goes on along the minus strand of NZ_BAAGZM010001292.1, from coordinate 515 downwards.
TGTTCAGCAGCCAGTAGCTGGGACGCATGTGCATGGGGCCGCCGCCCATGTCCATCGTCATCAGCGTAGAGGTGAGCAGACGGTCGGGGTGGGTTTCGGGCGGGTGCGGGCCGGCGGCGGCATCGTAGAGCGCCACGGCCACGAGCAGGCTCATGAGCGTGGCCCCGATACCGACGAGGCTCAGCAGCGTGAAGAACCGTCGCCGCTGCAGGACCTTCCAGGCCATTTTTAAGTAGTTGAGAAGCATTTTTCTTTTATTTTAAAACGTTATGCCGAGCGCAGCCGAAGCATCTCGCGTGGGGTAGTAATTCAATCATTGGTCGTCATGCTGAGCGCAGCCGAAGCATCTTTACTGCTTCGTTGGGTCGGCATTGATTACTTGCGCGGTAGAGATGCTTCGGCTGCGCTCAGCATGACGTTCTGACTTCGCATGACCGCCGGGGCCGTTGCGTTTCGCCCCGTCCCTACTCCTCGCGCAGCGCCACGGCCGGATGAATGCCCGCCGCCAGCCGGCT
>NZ_BAAGZM010001291.1:0-549 GCF_054778495.1 Hymenobacter agri | reverse complement strand
GCGGGGCGGCCGTTGCCAAATGCGCCGGCGGCAAACTGCGCGGCGGTGCGGCCCTGAGTGGCGGCGCTGGGCGCGTACAGGTAGTGCCAGGGATTGTCGAGCACGAGGTCGCCGTCCTGCGACAGCGGGTTCACGCACACAATCTGGTGCTCCTGGGCGTAGCGGCTCAGCAGCTTGGCCCCCGATTTATAGATGGGCCCGATGAGCAGGTCCATACCGGCGAGCTCGGGAAGGGCCAGAGTCTGCTTCAGCGTCAGGGTGTCGGCGCCGGTATCGTAGGCGTAGAGCTGGATGGTGCGGCCGGCGCGCTGCAGGCTGTCTTGGGCCAGGCGCAGGCCGGCGTAGAGGTCAGTTACGAACTGGTTTTTGCGCTGGGTCTGCCAGCTGGGGTCGGTCAGCTCGAAGGGCAGCAGCACGGCCACGTTGTAGCTGCTTTTCTTGACGGATACCGGCCGGGGGCGCGGCGTGTAGCGGGCGCGGTCGAGGCTGAAACGGGTGATGAGGTCGTCGAGCTGCGGGCGGTCGGCGTCGGTGTAGGCGCCGCCCAGC
>NZ_BAAGZM010001290.1:0-552 GCF_054778495.1 Hymenobacter agri | reverse complement strand
CCGGGCCGCTACCACCGGCCCGGCTGTGACCCGCGCCGCCCGCACCCGTGGATACTGTAGCTGCTGCCGCCAGAAAGCCGCGCTGCTATCGACCGGGGCGGCTTTGGTGCACGACTGGGCCAGCAGCGGGCAGCCAGGAAACAACAGCAACAGGTAGCACGACAGCCGACGCAACATAGAGGCACCTTTCGAATGATGAGGAATGCGCCTACAACGGTATTCGGGAATTTATATTTTAGATGCGGATGCGCTTTGGTAAAGCCCATTGAACGTCATGCGGAGCTTGTCGAAGCATCTCTCCCACGCAAGTAAATAAATTGCCTTGCGCGGGAGAGATGCTTCGACAAGCTCCGCATGACGTTCTAAACCGCCCCGGCCCCAGCCCCACCCCGGGCGCACCCGTTACCTTCGCAGCCGTGGCGACGGCCGGTGTGCTGCCGCCACTACCGCCCATGATTTTCTCCTCCACCACCCTTCGCCTCGCCCTGAGCCTGCCGCTGCTGGCACTGCTCAGTTGCTCGGGCAACCCCAGCACCAAAGCCGCGCCCGAGG
>NZ_BAAGZM010001289.1:0-554 GCF_054778495.1 Hymenobacter agri | reverse complement strand
GGCGCGCTGGCCGTGCTCAGGCCGGCGGTGCTGCGAGCCGAGCAGGCCGGGTTTGGGTCGAAGATGCGGCACTCGTCGAACAGCTCGTTGATGCCAGCCACGGCGCAACTGATGTCGCTGAAGCTCGGGTTGCCGCCGCCGTTGGCGTAGGCCACGCCGCCCAGGGCCTTATTGGCCAATGCCAGCAGGCTGCCCACGGTGGGCGTGCCCGTGCCGTAGTCGAGGTTGCCAAGCACCGACGCCGGAATGGAGCGCGAGATGCCCGTCAGGTCAGCGGGGTTGGGCGACGAGCAGTTGATAGTGGCGTACGACCGCATGGTGGCGCTCAGGGGCACGCCGGCCAGGGTGTTGTCGAGGCGCGTGTTCAGGGCGAGCGTCAGGGTCTGGCCCACCAGCACGTTGTTGAAGCGGCCATTGCGCAGGAAGCCCAACGGGAACGAGCTGGCGCAGCCGCTGGTATTGCCCAGCGTGCTGGGGAAGGCTCCGGCCGAGCCGCCGGCCGGCAGCTTATCGATGATACACTGGGCCGTGGCCTGCCGGGCCTGCGCGGCGGC
>NZ_BAAGZM010001288.1:0-556 GCF_054778495.1 Hymenobacter agri | reverse complement strand
AGGGCCACGCGCAGGCTGCGCACGAATCCCGCTTCCGAATTCGGAAACAGCCAGGCGGCCGTGCCGAAAACGGCCTGACATACCGGTGGATAGACCGAATAATAGTGTGGCGAATTGAGCGCCCGGTACAGTTGCTGCAGCTCGGGTAGCACGGCGGCCCGGGCGGGTGCCGCGGCAATGGCCGTGCGGCCCCCATCGGCAATCACTTCATCGGGCCGAAACCGGAAGGGGCTGGTGCCGTGGGCCACCAGCAGGCCATCCCAGCGAAAGCGAAATACATCGTCGGACAGCGCGGGCGTGGCTGGCAGCCACAGGGCAAGCAGCATAAAGCAGATGGCCAGTGCCTCGAAGTGCAGGTTACCCGTGAGCTCGACGATGACGAGCGGGTGCAGCAGGTAGCGCAGCGCGCGCCGGGCCGGCCAGCCGAAAGCGGGCAGCAGCACCAGTAGCAACCAGGCCGTGCCCGCTTCGGCCAGCAGCAGGGCCACGCGCAGGCTGCGCACGAATCCCGCTTCCGAATTCGGAAACAGCCAGGCGGCCGTGCCGAAAACGGCCT
>NZ_BAAGZM010001287.1:0-556 GCF_054778495.1 Hymenobacter agri | reverse complement strand
TCTGCGTCGCCGAGTTCACCGCAAACGTGGCCACCGTGCCGTTAAACGTCACCGCCGTAGCCCCGGTGAAGCCGGTTCCGGTTATCACTACCGACGTGCCTACCGGGCCGCTGCCCGGGCTCAGGCTACTGAGCGTGGGGGCCGGGGCGGCTACGGTGAAGGCGAGGCCGTTGCTGGTGCCGCCGGGCGTGGTCACTGTCACGAGGCCGGTGGTGGCCCCGGCCGGCACCGTAGCCGTAATCTGGGTGGCCGAGTTCACCACAAACGACGCGCTGGTGCCGTTGAAGCTCACGGCCGTAGCGCCCGTCAGGTTGGTGCCGGTGATGGTCACGCTGGTGCCGGTGGGCCCGCTGCTCGAGCTGAGGTTGGTGAGCGTCGGGGCCGGGGGCAGCACCGTGAAGGAGAGGCCGTTGCTGGTCCCGCCGGCCGTGGTCACGGTTACCGGCCCCGTGGTGGCGCCGGTGGGCACCGTAGCCGTAATCTGCGTCGCCGAGTTCACCGCAAACGTGGCCACCGTGCCGTTAAACGTCACCGCCGTAGCCCCGGTGAAGCCGGT
>NZ_BAAGZM010001286.1:0-556 GCF_054778495.1 Hymenobacter agri | reverse complement strand
TCACGGGCACCAACCTGACGGGCGCTACGGCCGTGAGCTTCAACGGCACAGCCGCCACCTTCACGGTGAATTCGGCGACCCAGATTACGGCCACCGTGCCGGCCGGCGCCACCACGGGCCCGGTGACGGTGACCACGCCGGCCGGAGCCAGCAACGGGCTGACCTTCACGGTGACCACTCCCGCCCCGGTAATTTCCAGCCTGAGCCCAACCAGCGGCACGGTGGGCACGTCGGTGGTGATAACCGGTACCGGCTTCACCGGGGCTACGGCGGTGAGCTTCAATGGCACGGCCGCGACCTTCACCGTGAACTCGGGCACGCAGATTACGGCTACGGTGCCCCCCGGCACCATCACGGGCAACGTGACCGTAACTACGCCCGGCGGCACCAGCAATGCGGTGCCGTTTACGGTGCTGCCGCCTGCGCCCACCCTCAGCAGCTTGAGCCCCAACAGCGGCACGGTGGGCACCAGCGTCATCATCACGGGCACCAACCTGACGGGCGCTACGGCCGTGAGCTTCAACGGCACAGCCGCCACCTTCACGGTGAATTCGGC
>NZ_BAAGZM010001285.1:0-557 GCF_054778495.1 Hymenobacter agri | reverse complement strand
CGCTGCGGCTCCAGTACCTGCGCCGCCCGTAGCCAGCGTAGTGCCGGCTCCGGCCGCCGTGGCCGTGCCGCCAAGAGCGACCGCACCGGCAGTATTATCAGCGGTATTCAAAGCCGCTCCAGCAGATGCGGGCACCTGGGCATTCTGCATCGCTACAGCGCCCGCCGACGTTGCCGTAGCTTCGTTGGCGGCAGTTGATGCTACAGCAGCGGCTTCGCTGCCAGTACCGTAAATCGCAGCGGCATTGCCACCCACTGCATTTTGGCGGCCTAAGCGGCTGTAGGTAGCGGCTACCGTTTCGCCGCGGTTATTAAGTCCACGGCCGTGGCTGGCCGCTTGACGGGCCGATGCCAGCGCCGTTACCGATGCCGCCGAACGGCCCAGGCCGTAGCGACCGGCCACGCTGCCTTGTCCATTACTATTCAGATACTCCGTAGCGGCCTGCTGCGCGCGGCCCGTAGTGGCAGAAGCTACCGCGCCATTGGTGGCGGTAGCCGCATCCAGCGAGCCAGCAGCGCCGGCCGGGCCAAAGCCTCCGCGGGCATCGGCCTGGCTGG
>NZ_BAAGZM010001284.1:0-557 GCF_054778495.1 Hymenobacter agri | reverse complement strand
AGGCGATGGCGTAGGTGCGCGAGAGCTTAATCGTGGTCACGCCCCGGCTGTTGAGAAAGCCGTCGACGACCAGGTAGCTCGGCGGCGACTTGACCACGTCGGGCTGGTACGGGTCCGTGCACGAGCCCAGCAGCAAGCCCAAACTCAGGCACAGCAGGCGAACAGCCGGAATGGAAAGAATGCGATACATAAGACAGTATTGAATAACAACGTGTTGAAGAAGAGCGAAAAAACGGGCCGGCCAGGCAATGCGCTTTACCAGAAGCTGGGTTTTACATCGGTGCCCCGGGTGCGGCAATCGATGCAGTCGCGGGTTCTAAATGTGTAGCCCGCCCGGCTGTTCGAGCCTTTTACGATATTAAATTCTTCGAGCGGCAGGTACTGCCCAGAGGCAAAAGCCGCCCGCAGGATATCGGCAATAACGGCCCGGGGAGGGAAAAACAGGCTGTCGGGCGGCACGCAGCTTTCATAGCCTGACCGTACGCGCCAGCTGGTGGGCACGTCTTGGCGGTTGATGAAGAGGCGGCGGGACTCGACGGAGTGGGCGCTGACGAAGC
>NZ_BAAGZM010001283.1:0-558 GCF_054778495.1 Hymenobacter agri | reverse complement strand
CCTCGCGCGATACCCGCAGCGGCCCGCTCTGGCTGTGGAAGATGACCTGTGCGCCGGCAAAGCCCAGGTGCTGAAACAGCACGTGCGCCGCCGCCAGCGTGGCGTGGCCGCAGAGGTCGATTTCGACGGTGGGCGTGAACCAGCGCAGGTCGAACTCATCGGCGGTGCCGGCGCGGGGCACGAAAAAGGCGGTTTCGGCCAGGCTGTTTTCGGCGGCGATTTGCTGCATGAGGGCGGCGGGCAGCGGGGCCGCAAGCGGGCACACGCCGGCAGGGTTGCCGGCGAAGGGCGTTTGGGCGAAGGCGTCGACGTGGAAGTAGCGGAGCATGGCGGCAGTAGCGAGCGGCGAAATGAATTGACCGGACAAGAATACGGCGGCGGCACCGGATGCACAGCCGGGCGGCGCGCGCATTGCTTCGGGGCGTATTTTTAAAATCTGTTCGGCCCCGTGCAACCCGGCCCGGCCCCTGCCGGTCAGGGGTGCGAGGCGGGCCGGGACCACTCGCCTTTTTCCTTTCTGCTGCATGCCGCCTCCCGTGCCCACGGTCGACGACGCGC
>NZ_BAAGZM010001282.1:0-559 GCF_054778495.1 Hymenobacter agri | reverse complement strand
GCCCGAGCCGGAGCTGCTACCGCTGGTGCTGCGGTCGAGGGCGTAGGGGTTGCGGCTCTGGCGGCCGCGGCTGCTCCAGCCGCTCACCGAGTGCGAGGAGCGGAAGTTGGCCCACTCGCTCAGGTTAGTTTTGCCCAGCAGCACGGCCCCGGCCGCCCGCAGCTTTTTCAGGATGAAAGCATCCTGCTTCGCCTTGTGGCCGACGAGGGCCGACGCGCCGGCCGTGGTCATCATTTGGTCGCCGCTGTCGATGTTGTCCTTTACCAGCACCGGAATACCGTGCAGCGGGCCGCGCACCTTGCCGGCCTTGCGCTCCTTGTCGAGCTCATCGGCGATGGTCAGCGCGTCGGGGTTGGTTTCGATGACGGCGCGCAGCATCGGCCCGGCTTCGTTCAGGGCCTTGATGCGGGCCAGGTATTTTTCGCTCAGGCTGCGGGCGGTGTCGGTGCCCTTGGCCATGCGCTCCTGCAGGTCGGCCACGGTCAGTTCGTGCAGCTCGAAACTATCGGTCACGCCGGAGCCAGCGGCTTCTCCGGCTGCCGGCGCGCCGGCCGGCGCA
>NZ_BAAGZM010001281.1:0-560 GCF_054778495.1 Hymenobacter agri | reverse complement strand
CGATTGGGGCCGAACGTGGTTTTCACGGTGTCGTCGGCCACGTTGGCCTGCACCAACACCTGCTGCGCCTGCGCCGCCAGTGGCGCTCCCGCCAGCAGCGCCGCCAGCCAGGCGCGCCGCCGCAGGGTCAGCACTTTTTTTATCAGATAGTTACGCAGGCTATTCATTCCGAATACGTGGCAGTGTAGCCTTTGAAGTGAACCCGCAGCACATCGCCGCCGCGCAGCAGCCGGCGCGGCACCTGCACCACCAGGCGCTGCGATACTGCGCGGGTTTCGTAGCGACGCAGCACGCCCCGGCGGTCGGCCAGGTGCCAGTACAGGTAGGCGGGATAGCTGGGATCGGGGCGCAGTACCAGCGGCGGGGCATCGGCCGGAGCGGGCTGCTCCTGCCCTACCGGTGGGGTTTTGAGCGACGAAGCCGCTGTCCCTTCGGCGGCGGGCGGCATCATCGTCACGGTCGGGTCATCGGCCAGCAGCGGCAGGTCGATGGCGGGGGTGCGGGCGGCCTCGGGCCGGATAATGACGGCTACCAGACTATCGTGCGGCACAAAATCGAAC
>NZ_BAAGZM010001280.1:0-561 GCF_054778495.1 Hymenobacter agri | reverse complement strand
CACGAGATGAGCGTTGCCGGCCTGGCCGCCGGCCTCTACACCGTGCAGGTGCAGGCCGGCGCGGCCTCCGCCACCCACCGCCTCGTGGTGGAGTAGGTACTTGCCATGGCGGTTTCCGGCAAAGCAACAGCCCCGACTACCGGAGTAGTCGGGGCTGTTGCGTATGGTACTTAACGACCGCGCTATGCCGCCACCTCGCGCGGCAGGACGGCCAGTAGGGCTTCGAGGCCGGTGGCCAGCGCCTCGCTGGCTTGCAGCCGCTCCGTTTCCGAAGTGGCGGGGGCTTCCAGCACATCGAGGGTGGGCAGCAGGGCCGTGGCGCCCAGCAGGCGCAGCGAGGGGCGCAGCTTGTGGGCCAGGGCGGCAGCCACTTCCCAATCGGAGCAAGCCCAGGCGGTGTGCAGCTCGACCACACTGCCGGGCGTGTTGGCATGGAAGGACGCCAGCACCCGGTTCATAAAGCCGGTGTTGCCGTGGGCCGTTTGGCGCAGCAGGGCCAGGTCGAACACCGGGGCTGCCGTGGGCGAGGGAGCTGCCGGAGGCATTGGGGCCGGGGCCGGC
>NZ_BAAGZM010001279.1:0-562 GCF_054778495.1 Hymenobacter agri | reverse complement strand
AGCGCCGCGATGGCCGAGAGGGCCGTCATGAGCTTGGGGCGCAGGCGGGCGGCAATGGCGTAGCCCACGGCCTGCTCCACGGGCCGGCCCTCGGCCAGGATTTCAAAGAATTGCTGGAAGGTGAAGATGGCATTCTCACCGATGATGCCCACCACCATAATCAGGCCGGTGTAGGAGCCCACGTTCAGCGGCGTGTTCGTCAGAAACAGCGCCAGCGAACCGCCGGCCGGCCCCAGCACGGCAATCAGTAGAATTAAGCCGGCCGCCTTCAAGTCCCGAAACAGAAACAGCGCCACCGCAAACACCAGCAAACAGGCAGTGCCCAAAATGGTGAGCAGCTCCTGAAACGACTGCTGCTGCTCGGCATACGAGCCGCCGTACTGGATAAAGTAGCCGGGCGGCAGCGGCACGTCGCGCTCCAGCTTCTGCTTGATTTCGCTCATGGCCCCGCCCAAATCGCGCCCATCGAGGCGGGCCGTCACGGCCGTCATGGCCTGCAGGTTTTCGCGCTCCAGCTCGGCTTCGCTGGGCGTCACACGCACGGTGGCCAGCTCGTCGAGGC
>NZ_BAAGZM010001278.1:0-564 GCF_054778495.1 Hymenobacter agri | reverse complement strand
CCGCCGGCCCCGAGCACGCCATTGGGGTAGTTGCGGCCGGCCGAGCGCACCACGCTGGCCCGCCCGAAGCCGTAGAGGCGCAGGCTGCCCAGCGGATACACGGTAAGGCGCAGGTCGGTCTGGAAGCGGGTGGTGTCGGTGAGAGTGCCGGCGTAGAATCCGGCCTGCACCGTGTAGTAGGGGCGGGCGTAGGCCAGGGCCAGGTAGCCCAATTGGCCGATGGGGCTCTCGCGCCGGCCCAAGTCGCTGTTGAGCACGTGGTAGCCGGCCAAAGCCCGCCAGCGCGGCGCCAGCTGCACGGCCAGCAGCGCGTGGTACTGGTTTTGGCGAATGCGGTAGCGACGGCTAAAGCCCCGGCGCTCGGGGTCGGGCTGGTCGAGGCTCTGGCTGAAGAACGTCAGGTTCTGCGTCAGGCTGAAGCGCGGGCTCAGCCGGCTGCTGGCTCCCAGCCGCCCGAAAGCGGCCGGGCCCCGGTGAAAGTTGTCGGGAAACTGGCCGCCCAGCTCGGCTTCAACGTCCGTGAGCGTCCGAAATCCGACCAGGTGCAGCGGCCGGCGCAACGAG
>NZ_BAAGZM010001277.1:0-566 GCF_054778495.1 Hymenobacter agri | reverse complement strand
CGGCCCGACTCGGCCAGTGCGCCGCGCTACGGGGTGCGGCGCTACTCGCCGCTGGCCCACGCTTTCAACCTGTTCAGCTACGGGGTGGTGCAGAGCCCGACGGGCAACGCGGTGGCCGTGGGCCTGCGCTCGCAGGATTTATTGAGTACCACGCAGCTGTTCGCCGGCTTGGGCTACGACCAGACGGAGCGCACCTTCAGTGGCACGGCGGCCCTGAGCTACCAAGGCCGCTACCCGGTTTTCGATGCTGAGCTAACCTATGGCGGGCGCGACGCGGCCATTATTTACCAGGGCCAGACGCTGCGCGACCAGTGGCAGTACGCCCGCCTGCTGGCCGGTGTGCGGCTGCCGCTCAACCTTACGCATTCCAAGTATTTGCAGGGGCTGAACGTGGGTGCCTACCTGCTGCACGAGCAGGTATTTGGCTACGACCTGCCCGTGCGCCGGGCTACCGAAGTATCGCCTACCCGGCCCCTCAATGCCCTGCAAACGTCCGTCAGCTACGCCTCGCAACTCAAGCGCAGCGCCCGCGACGTGGCCCCGCGCGGCGGCTGGGCGCTGCTGGG
>NZ_BAAGZM010001276.1:0-566 GCF_054778495.1 Hymenobacter agri | reverse complement strand
GGCGCGCGAAATGGCCGTCACGGCCGTGCCCGGCTGGTAGCTGCGGAGCTTGGCCGCGAGCGTATCGGCCAGCGACTGCACGCCATTTTTGAGGTTGATAATGCGGCGGCGGCCGGCGCCTTTGCCGGCTTTCATCAGCCCGCGCAGCACCGAGCCGTGTGCCTGCTCCAGGGCCGGCAGCTGCCGGAAGGTTTTGTGGATGAGCAGCTTCTCGGGGTCGCCGGCGTAGATGCCGGAGATGAAGGGATTGACGGCATAGTCCACGATTTCGGAGCCGAAGCGGCGGCGGAAAAAGTGGGCCACGGTTTCGGTTTCATCGATGGGCGCGGCGGGCTGGCGGAATTCTTTCAGCAACTGCCACTTGGCTTTCAGGCTGAAGAAGCCGCTGGTGAGCAGGGCCGGCGGCGAGCCGGGCAGGGCCTGGTAGCGGCCATCGCGCAGCACGTAGCGGTGCTGGCTGACGGGCGCGGCGTCCTCAATCTGGTCGCTCAGGCCGAGGTCGGCGAGCAGGTCTTGCAGCTCGGGGCTTAGCTGCAGGGAGTTGGGACCGGTTTCGAGCAGGTAGC
>NZ_BAAGZM010001275.1:0-567 GCF_054778495.1 Hymenobacter agri | reverse complement strand
CAGGTTGGCCAGCGCATCGGCCTTCAGCGCGTAGCTGCCGGCTTGCGGGGCAGCCACGTTCAGGGGTACCAGCACGGTGGCGGTACCCAGCGCGGGCAGGCCGTTGATGGCGAGGGCTTCGCCGCCGGCCAGCGAGGTCAGGTTCAGGCCGTGCGAGTTGTTCAGCTTGGTGGCGTCAAATTCCACGTCCTTGCCCGCCGTGGCGCCGGCCTGGAAGTACACGTAGGCCGCGTCGGCTACCGAGGCGCCTTGCAACGTCAGGGCCACCTGGGGGCGGGTGTCGGCGGTGCCGCGGCCGAAGCTGGGCTGGGTGCCGAAGGTCGTCACGCGGTTCGAGTTATCGAGGTTCACCTGGCCGCTGGTCTGGCCCGAGCTCACCCGCACAAAGTAGCCCTGGCTCGATACCACAATGGGCTGCGGGCTGTTGCTGTTGCCGCCCACGCCGTTCACGCTGGCGCGGTACGAGCCACCGTACTGCCCGGCGCTTTCAAACACGTAGATGGCGGCGTCCATGCCGGGGCGCTGGGCGGGGGCTACGGTGCTCCAGTCGAGGGGGCTCGGGTAAGG
>NZ_BAAGZM010001274.1:0-568 GCF_054778495.1 Hymenobacter agri | reverse complement strand
TGCGCGGCCTAGCCGAGCTGCGCGGGCTGGAATACGCCATCGGCCGCGAGCTGGCGCAGCCCGCCTAGCCGGATGGCTCCCGCTGTGGCGGCTCGGAACTCACCCATCCGGCCGCCATTCTACCCCGAAACTCCCTTTCGGGCTTCGCTCTCTCCCCGTTTTCCCGAATCCCACCCATCCACCCCATGCGTACCCGCCTGTTACTGCTTGTGCTGCTGCTGGTGGCTGCCGCGCCCCTTTGCCGGGCCGACGACGGCTACCGCCTGTGGCTGAAGTACGACCTGGTGGCCGATGCCGGCCGCCGGGGGCAGTACCAGGCGGCGACGCATTTTATTGCCGCCGACGGAAAGGACGCGGTGCTGCAAACTGCCGCCACCGAGCTGCAGCGCGGCCTGCAGGGCCTGCTGGGCCAGCCTGTACCGCTGCTGGCAAAAGCCCCCGCCGGCGGTACCAAGCGCGGCATTCAACTGGAAATTATCCCGACTACCACTAACGACGGCAACGCCCAGACGGCCCGCGAGAGCTACCGCGTGTTCACGCGCGGCTCGCAGCTGGTGGTGGCCGGCGG
>NZ_BAAGZM010001273.1:0-568 GCF_054778495.1 Hymenobacter agri | reverse complement strand
ACGGCAAAGCCGCTGGCCGGCACACCTAGCACCGTGGCCAGCGAGGCTTCGAGCCCCAGGCGCTGGCGGCGGGTTTCCACCACGCTGGCGTCCACGTTAGCCAACTCGGTTTCGGCGCGGTGCAGGGCAATTTCGTTGTCGACGCCGGCCTGGTAGCGGGCGCGGGTCAGTTCCAGGCTGCGCTGGCGGTCGAGGCGGGCGGTGTCGAGCACCAGCAGCTGCGCATCGAGGCCGCGGATGTTGAAGTAGTAGGTAGCGGCGTCGGCCGTGAGGGAAAGCAGCACGGTGCGGCGGTTGGCTTCCGGCTCCTGCGCATCGGCATCGGCGGCGCGGATGCTGCTGCGGATGCGGCCCCATACGTCAAACTCATAGCTGGCATTGATGGGAATGTAGTACTGCGTCTGCACCACGCCGAGGTTGTTGGAGGCCACCGGGAACGGCAGCGGCCGCAGCGCCGACAGCCGCGAGCGGTACACCTGCGGGTCCACGGTCACGAGCGGGGCACGGTAGGAATTGGCTACGCGCACGTTGGCGCGGGCGCTTTCCACGCGGGCCACGGCGGCCTGCA
>NZ_BAAGZM010001272.1:0-568 GCF_054778495.1 Hymenobacter agri | reverse complement strand
GGGCTGGCCATTCAGCAAAAACTGGTAGGTGGCCCCGGTGCCGCCGCCGGTGGCGGTCAGCGTCACGCTGTAACCTTGGCAAATGGTGGTGGCCCCGCTCACGGCCAGCGCTGCTGCCGGCACCGCGCTGATGCTCACTTGCGTGGTGGCCGAAGCGGCCTGGCAGGCCCCGTTGGCGGCCACGGTGTTGGTAACGGTGTAGATGCCGGGCTGGCTGGCGGCCAGGTTGATAACGCCGGTGCTGGCATTCAAACTAAGTCCCGCGGGCGCAGCCGTGAACGTGCCGCCCGCCACCGATACCGTGGGTCCGGGGTTAGTGCCGGCGTTCTGGCAGTAGCTGCCGGCGCCGTAGGCCACCGTGGGCGTGGCCACGGGGTTCACCGTGATAGTGGTGCCGGCCGAGGTGGCCGAGCAGTTGCCGGGGTTGGTGATGAGGACGCTATACGTGCCGGCCTGGGTGGCGGCGTAGGTGGCAGCCGTGGCCCCGCTGATGGGCTGGCCATTCAGCAAAAACTGGTAGGTGGCCCCGGTGCCGCCGCCGGTGGCGGTCAGCGTCACGCTGTAACCT
>NZ_BAAGZM010001271.1:0-571 GCF_054778495.1 Hymenobacter agri | reverse complement strand
GGGTTTGCGCGTGCCCTAGGTTCAGCAGCAGCCGTGGGTCGGGGGTGGCGCGGGGGCGGGCCGTGGCCAGGGCATTCTCGAAATAGCGGGCTGCTACCAAATCCTCGCCGCGGCGGTAGGCCGCCGTCGCATCGGCCACGGCCACGTTGCGGTCGCGCACCATCGTCAGCAGCCGCAGCCCCGGTACACTCAATACGATAAGCAGGAGAGCCGCCGCTTTCATGGCTTAATTACGGTAATGGTCAGTGCTACGTCCATTGCCAGCAGCAGTAGCGCGGCGGCCAGCGGGTAACGGTAACGATTGTCGGCCACCGCCACGGTGCGCACCTGCTCGGCCGGGCCCTGCATGGCCCGCAGGGCGCGCAGCAGCGGCTCGAAGCCGTTGGTTTGGTTATTCAGGGCAAAGTACTGCCCGCCCGTCTGGGCCGCCAGTTGCAACAGTGGGGCCTCGCGCAGCCGCGTCAGGGCCGGCTGGCCCCGGCCATCCAGCACGAAGCCGCCGCTGGCCGTCGGAATCTTGCTACCTACCGCCGTACCCACGCCCACAGGGTATACCCGCGCGCCGGTGCGG
>NZ_BAAGZM010001270.1:0-571 GCF_054778495.1 Hymenobacter agri | reverse complement strand
GCCGCCGGCCACACCACCACCGCCCTCATCGGCCGCCGCCTGGCGCAGCAAGCCCGCCTGCTGCTGCGCCAAACCGATGAACCCATCTCGGCGATTGCCGACCAGCTGGGCTTCGCCGATGTAGCGCATTTCTGCACGTTACGCGGAGCCTGAGGCCCGCACCACTCCTGGCCGGTCTTCGCCGGCGTGGCGCATTTCTGCACGTTCTTCAAGCGCCACGCCGGCCACCCGCCGGGCGATTTCCGGCGTGGGGCGTTGTAGCGCGGACTTTTAGTCCGCGAATGACGACGGCTATAGACTCGCGGGCTAAAAGTCCGCGCTACGGTCCTGTTTGAAATCAAAAGCAGATGGGTTGATTGGCGAAGCTGCCCTACCTTCCGCCCGCCGGACCTTTGTGGCGTACCTCATCAACTCCCCAAAGCATCATGGCAGACAAGAAAATCGCGCTGGTTACCGGCGGCAACAAAGGCATCGGTTTTAAAATAGTGCGCGGCCTGTTGCAGGCCGGCTGCCGCGTGTACCTCGGAGCCCGTGAGGCCGCCAAAGGCCAGCAAGCCGCCGCCGCGCTGGC
>NZ_BAAGZM010001269.1:0-573 GCF_054778495.1 Hymenobacter agri | reverse complement strand
GCGGCTTCGGCGGCGGCAGGCGGCCCGGCGGGCGGGCGCAGCTTGTGCACGGCCTGCAAAAACCGGTCGAAGGCAATGGGCTTGAGTAGGTAGTCGGCCGCGTTCAGCGTGTAGCTCTGCACGGCATATTGGTCGAAGGCGGTGGTGAAGACGATGCGCGGCGCGGGCGCGGGCAGTAGCTGCACCAGCTGCAAGCCGGTGAGGCGCGGCATGTGAATGTCGAGAAACACGACATCGACCGGGTTGTCCTGCAAGAAGGCCAAGCCCGCCAGTGCATCGTGAAACCGGCCCTTTAGCTCCAGAAACGGCACCTGGGCGCAGTAGTCGGCCAGCAGGTCGAGGGCCAGCGGTTCATCGTCGAGTATGGCGCAGGTGAGGCGGTGCATGGCGAGGGGCAGCGGCGTGGTGGAACGGGGCGGCAAGTTAATGGTGGGGCTTGCTCCCTGAGCTTATTCTCCGCTGCCCAGCTCCAGCGTGACGGCGTACTCGCCGGGCAGGGTGCGCACGTGCAGGGCGTGGCGGCCGGGGTACAGCAATTCGAGGCGGCGGCGCAGGTTGTGCAGGCCCAGGCCG
>NZ_BAAGZM010001268.1:0-573 GCF_054778495.1 Hymenobacter agri | reverse complement strand
CGCTCTGGCCTGGGGCCTGGGCCGCGCCGCCCTGCGCGGCCTCACCTCGCCCGAGAGCATCCGCCGAACGGTATTGCTGCTGAACGAACCAAAAATGCCCGCTCGCGGCCGGCTGGCTGCCGCCACGGCCCTTTCGCGAACCCGCGGTTTCGATGCCGACTTGCGGCGATTGGCTGAAACTACGTTGCTGCGCGTGGCCCAAAAAGACCGCAGCTACGCTGTGCGTGCAGCGGCAGTCAGCACATTGGGTAAAATTGCGGCTCCGGTTCCGGCGCAGACACTTGAGTTTCGGGATTCTGCTAATCCACCAGCCCTCACTCCAGCAAGATTATTGGCCCGCTTAGCCACGAAAGACCCTGATTACCGCGTGCGGCTGAGTGCCATTCGGGCGCTGCCGTTTGGGGCAGAGGCTTACCCGGCCAGTCGTAAAGCCGTATTCGAGGCCCTGCGGCGCGACCGGGCGCCGGTGGCTCTCACGGCCGCTGAGTGGTTGCTGGCCCACGCCAAGGGAGAGTCAGGCCCCATGCTGGCCGCGCTGGCCGATGGCAACAAGCAGGCCTCGGTGCGGGTGCG
>NZ_BAAGZM010001267.1:0-574 GCF_054778495.1 Hymenobacter agri | reverse complement strand
ACGAGCTGCCCCAGCTCTGGAACGTGCTGCGCGGCGAGCTGAGCCTGGTGGGGCCCCGGCCTTTCATTCACGAGTACCTGCCGCTGTATTCGCCGGCGCAGCGGCAGCGGTTTCGGGTGCGGCCGGGCATCACGGGCTGGGCCCAGGTACACGGGCGCAATGCCCGCACCTGGGAAGAAAAATTCACCCTCGACGCCTGGTACGTGGCGCACCGCGGCTGGGCGCTCGACTTGCGCATTCTGGGCCGGACGCTGCTGCTGGCGCTGGGCCACGGCCGGCAGCCGGGTGCCGAAGCACCCGCACCACGTTTCACTGGCACGCCTCCCCATACTATTTCCGCATGACGCAGCTTTTCTTTTCTGAGTACGACATCGAGCCGGCCGACGCGCGGCCCCCACTCGTCATTTTCGGGGCGGGCGGCTTGGGGCGCGAGGTGTTGCTGCTCATCCAGCAGCTCAACGATGCGCAGCCCACCTGGCAGGTGCGTGGCTTCTACGACGACCGCGCCCCGGCCACGCCCACCGTGGCTGGCCTCCCCTACCTCGGCACCAGCGCCGACCTCAATGCCACGCCC
>NZ_BAAGZM010001266.1:0-575 GCF_054778495.1 Hymenobacter agri | reverse complement strand
GCCAGCTCGCGGGGCCGTTCCACCCGGATGCAGCCGTGGCTGAGGGCGCGGGCGGCCTGGGCGAAGAGGTACCGCTCGGGCGTGTCGTGCAGGTACACCTGGTATGGGTTGGGGAAGTGGAAAACGTAGTTGCCGAGCACGTTGCGCGGCCCGGCTTCCTGTTGCACAGTGTATCGAAACGTCGCCGCCGTTACCTCGCCCCAGGCGATGCGCCAGGGGTTGCGCCGGCGGCCGCGGCCGTCGTACACGGCCAGGTTGCTTTCGACCAGAAAGCCGGGGTCGTCCTGCAGGCGGGGCAGCATTTCCTGGCTGGCAATGGAATACGGCACATTCCAGACCGGCGCCAGCGTGAAGTAGTTGAGGCGGCTGCTGAGCGTGGGTGTGGGCGTGGCGGGCTTGCCCACAATCACCCGCGCCCGGCGCAGCACGGTATCGTGCCGCAGCACCTGCAGCTCGAAAGCCGGAATATTCACCAGCAAATATTCGGGCTCAGTAATGGGCTGGGCGCGCCAGCGCTCCAGGTTCAGCGCCACCCGCTCGAAGCGGCCGCGGTGCCGGGCCACGGCCGAATCGGG
>NZ_BAAGZM010001265.1:0-576 GCF_054778495.1 Hymenobacter agri | reverse complement strand
ATCGGCTGCAGCCCGCCAGTGCCGGTGCCCGGCAGCAGGCTCACGTCGGGAGAGGTAGCGCTGGCGCAGACCGCATCGGCGTGGCCGTCGCCGTTGAAATCGCCCACCGTCAGGCCACCGTACGATTGGCTGATGGGGCGACTGGCCCCAGCCGCGAACTGGCCGCTGCCGTTGTTGAGGTACACCGCCAGCTGAGTACCGCTGCTCACCAGCAAGTCCAGGTCGCCGTCCTCGTCCAGGTCGGCCACGCCCAGCTCCTGCACCGCAATGGTGGTGAAGCTGGAAGCCGTGACGCTGAAAACCCCCGCCGTATTGCCAGGCACCAGCCGCAGCACGCCGTTTGTACCGCCAACATCGCCCACCACAATATCGGTGATGCCGTCGGCATTGAAATCGCCCGTAGCGGCCGTGAAGCCGCCGGAGAATTGGCTTTTGGGTAAAAAGGTGCCCTGGCCCGTGCCAAGGTTCACGGCCACGCCGCCGCCCAGCGTGGCGAGGGCGTAGGAAACCGCATCGAGGTTGCCGTCGCCGTTCACATCGGCCAGGCGCAGGCCGGTGGCCCGGGGGCTGATGGGC
>NZ_BAAGZM010001264.1:0-576 GCF_054778495.1 Hymenobacter agri | reverse complement strand
GCCGGCGTGCTGCGCGACGTGACCCGGCAGCGCGCCGCCACCGACGAGCTGCACTACAAAAGCCTGGTGCTCGAGCGCCTGCTGCACCGCATGCCCATGGTGCTCACCCGCCTCAAGCCCGACGGCACCTACCTGGAGTCGGTAGGGGCGGGGCTGCAGGCCATTGGCACCGAGCCGGGTAGCCTGGTCGGGCGCAACGTGCACGAAGTATATCCCGCCGCCCAGCCCGAGTTGGAAAAAGTATTGAACGGCGGGCAGGCCGAGTTTCTGGCTGAGATTCCGACTCCGGCCGGCCGCACGGCCGCGTTTCAGAACTACGCGTTTTTCGACGAGCAGGGCCAGCAGGCGGTGGTGCTGGCCGTGGACGTGACGGCCGCCGAACTGCAGCACCGCCAGTTGCAGGCCGAGCAGGAGTTTACCCGCAGCCTGCTGGAGAATAGCGTCGACTGCATCATCTCGCTCGACCCGCAGGGCCGCATCACAGTGTGGAATGCCGAGGCCACGCGCACCTTCGGCCTGCGCTTCGAGCAGGTGCGCGGGCGCGCGCTGGCCGAAGTGCTGCCTGAGCTGGGCGCC
>NZ_BAAGZM010001263.1:0-576 GCF_054778495.1 Hymenobacter agri | reverse complement strand
GCCCGGCCCGGCGACGCCGGCGGTCAGGCCGGCCTCTGGCTGCTGCCCCAGGCCCGCAAGCATCAGAACTTCAGTCTGCTCGATGAGCTGGAATTAATTGAAGACCACAGCAATGCCGACGACGACGTCCGCGACGGCCTCGGACCGCACCTGGTGTTCCAGCGCCCGGCCGGCGGGCGTGAAGTCAACTTCCGGGCCGGCGACACGCTGATTTTGTATCCGCGGCGAAAAAAAGAGGTTCAGGGACCTGGGGATTCAGGGACTTCGTCCGATGGTACCGCCGGCAACGCGCCACATACTGACACCGCGCCGAATCCTAGCAATGCTTCTAACCCCGAAAATCCAAGCCCCCAAGTCCCCAAGACCCTAAGTCCCCTCGACAGCCAGGTGGTCAAGGTCGTGCTGGCCGAAGACCTAGGCACCGACGGGCGGGTGGTGCTGTCCATTCGCAACCGACGGCTGGCCCCGCGCTACCTGCACGGCCACTCGCACTGGGCCCTGGAGCCCGACACCTACGACACCTTCCGCCGCGAGTGGGCCGGCGTTTCGGCGTTCCTCAGTCTGGCGCCGGAGCGG
>NZ_BAAGZM010001262.1:0-577 GCF_054778495.1 Hymenobacter agri | reverse complement strand
ACCCTAGGCATCCCCCGTGTGCTCTTGCTTACTTCTCTTTCGTAATCAACACTTGTTTGATTGAGTTCTTGCGAACTCCAAGTGCGCTACGCTTCGTTTTTGTTACCCCTTACGTCAAAGAACGTGTGTCATCCTGTTATCTGATGACTTCGTGAATAAGCTCCAATTGAGCTGATTCATATTATATTATGTGGTGGAGAATAACGGATTCGAACCGTTGACCCCCTGCGTGCAAGGCAGGTGCTCTAGCCAGCTGAGCTAATCCCCCGAGTTTCGTATCCAGCAGCAATCCCGCTAGTTACAGTGGGCCTGCGTGGACTCGAACCACGGACCTCTACATTATCAGTGTAGCGCTCTAACCACCTGAGCTACAAGCCCGGGTTTCGACGATACCCGAAGGCAAACGTAGAATCCGTATTCAAAAATTATTTGAATGAGGAAACAAACAAAGAGTATTACCAAGCTACTCTACTTTATACTTATAACGTCGTGAGCAAGGCCGCTCCAGAAAGGAGGTGATCCAGCCGCACCTTCCGGTACGGCTACCTTGTTACGACTTAGCCCTAATTACCTGTTC
>NZ_BAAGZM010001261.1:0-580 GCF_054778495.1 Hymenobacter agri | reverse complement strand
GGGTGAGCGTGGCGCCGAGGGCCACGATGGTGAGCAGCGAAAGTAGCCCGGCAACATCGGTGGCGGCGGGGCGGCGCTGGCGCACCGCCCAGAAAGTCAGCGCGATACTTATAGCGGCCAGGGGCACGGTGGCGGGCCACAACTCGGGCCAGGCGGCGCCCAGGTAGAGGTAGCCGACGATGCCAAGAATCAGCGCCGGGGTGTAGCGCACGAAGGGGAAACTGGCCCAGGTAATCATCACTGCGGTAGAAAGACGGAAGAGTATTGCGCTGGCAATGTATACGTTCGCACCGAACTAGCCAAGCTTACGCCCAGGTACTTTCTCGCTGCCGTACCTTGGGGCTCCGAAAACTCTGCTTGCGTTATGCTTTCCTTTCTGCGCCGCCTCAAGCTCAGCTACGCCGCCTACAACGTGTTTCAGCGCCGCCGGCTGGCCCACAACCTGCCCATCTATCAGCGGCTGGGCCTGCGCAAAAACTACTTCTCCCCCATCAGCAGCCGCGACTTTGCCGGCCTGTCTGCCACAGCCGGCCTGCCGCCGGTGGCATCGCTGGCCGAGCGGCTGGCCACCACGCCGGCC
>NZ_BAAGZM010001260.1:0-582 GCF_054778495.1 Hymenobacter agri | reverse complement strand
TGTGCGTGTTCGAGCGCCACTCGGCCTCGCTCGAAGCTGTGTAGAGCTGCACGTAGCGGGCGTTGTAGTCGCGCAGAAATTCATCGGCAATGGCGCCGTAGTCGATGTGCGCGGGCTGGGCGGGCGGGGGTGGGGGCGTTTCGGCCGTGGTGGGCTTGGCGGGTGCTTTCACGGCCGGCGTTTGCGCGGTGGAGGCGCAGGCAGTGAATAAAGCAGCGGTAGCCAGCGAGAGCAAGTGCGTTTTCATGAAGCAAAGAAATGCATTTTGCACCGGCTAAGCCGGTTATGCCGGATGCTGAAAACGCCCGGCGGCGGTTTTCCGGCCGTGGATGTCCCCGGCCTGCCCCGGCAACGTATTTTGCGCGCATGTCCGATTTCCGCCTTCGCGTATTTGCCGCCGTGGCCCGGCACCTGAGCTTCACCAAAGCTGGCCAGGAGCTGTTCATCAGCCAGCCGGCTGTTACCAAGCACATTCGCGAGCTGGAAACGCAGTACGGCCAGCGCCTGCTCGAGCGCCGAGGCAACCGAGTGAGCCTCACCGAAGCCGGCCGCCTGCTGCACGCCCACGCCGAGGCCGCCGCC
>NZ_BAAGZM010001259.1:0-583 GCF_054778495.1 Hymenobacter agri | reverse complement strand
CAAGGCCGGAAGTGGGCCGGGCAGTGGCGGTGGGCCGGGGTCGAGGTGTAGCAGCAGGTTGCGGCGGCCGCGCTCCGACCGCGCCTGCAGCGTGAGCTGGGTAGTGTCGTTGCACTGGTTCAGCCCGGTGAACAGGAACCGGCCGTCGGCATCGGTCCGGGCAGTCAGGTAAATTTTTTCGGGCCGGGTTTGCAGGTACGTGACGGTGCCGCCGGCAACGGGCTTGCCGTTGGGCTGCGTTACCTGCCCACGAATGCCAAGAGCGCGCTCGACCCCGAACTCGGGTACGGGCGGCGGGCCAACCGGCAACTGCTGCCACGCAAAGCGGCGCCAGCCCTGCGTCAGCAGCAGGGCATCGAGGTGCTGCGCGGTTTCGGGCGTCGGACTCTGAAAATAATAGCCGGGGTTCTCGACATAACCCGCGAGGTCGGAGGTTAGCAGCAGATGCGCGGCAATGGTTTCGGCATTGGCGGCGCAGGCATCGGCGTCGGCTACGGCCAACGACAGGGGCATGACTACGGGCTTGCCGGCGGCATCAGCCACGGCCACGCGTACCCGCACCGGCTGGCGCAGCCCGTAGCTG
>NZ_BAAGZM010001258.1:0-583 GCF_054778495.1 Hymenobacter agri | reverse complement strand
CCGACGACCCGGCCGCCGCCCCGCTCGTGGCCGACCTCTACGGCGCCACGCTGCGCCTTTCGCGCCTGCACCAGGCCCTGAGCCTGCTGAGTAAAATTGAAAACCGCCAGTTTCCAGATGCCGCGGCCGTGCGCCTCGACGACTTATTGCGGGAGAAAATGGCGCAGTTCGAACCGCTCTTTGCCGCCCGCGACCTCCGCTACGGCCTCGACAGCAACTCCGGGCCCGTAGTGGTGCACATGCACCCCGGCCTGGCCGATTCGCTGCTGCAAAACCTGCTGCAAAACGCCGTGAAGCACAACGTGCCCGGTGGCGAGCTGGCCGTGCGCCTGTCGGCCACCGAGCTGAAAGTGAGTAATACCGGTCCGGCCGTGGAGGGCGACCCGGCCCGCTTTTTCGAGCGTTTCCGAAAGCACAATGCCGCTTCCGACTCGCCAGGCCTAGGCCTGAGCATCGTGCAGCACATCTGCGAGTACTATGGTTTCGGAGTCGAATACTCGGTGGCGAAGCAGGGCACCCGCCACACCTTGCGCGTGATGCTGTCGGCCCCCGCTCAGGCGCCAGGCGCCCGCCGCGATGCGCC
>NZ_BAAGZM010001257.1:0-584 GCF_054778495.1 Hymenobacter agri | reverse complement strand
GCGGCATTCTGGCGCTGCACTACCGCGGCCGTACGCCCCTTCGGCGCCATGACGCCTACTTTGCTGGTGCTGGTTTTGCGCACCTTCGTCTGGCCGGGCTTGGTGGTGCGGCGGGTAGTTTGCTGGGTGGTGCGGCGCAGGGGCGGCGGCCCGGGCGGCGTGGTCTGGGCCGAGACATCGGAGGCGAAAGCAAGCAGGAATAAGCCGGGAAGCAGCGTACGCATCATAACTAAGCAGGAAAAGAAACGAGGTGAATGATTGGCTGCATACGCAGAATTAACGTCCGGGGAGGTACCGGCCGGGCGCATCTTTTCGGCGGGCTGGAACTCCGACAAAAGAAAGCCCGCTCTCCGGGTCCGGAAAGCGGGCTGTAGCTGGTGTTGGATGGCGAGAGTCCGGCATCTACCGTGCCGGCGGTGAAGGGCTTACCAGCCCAGCGGCTCGGGCGCTTTTTTCTTGGGTGCGGCTTTGGGCGCGGCCTTGGCCGGGGTTTTAGCGGCGGCAGCCGGAGCCGGAGCACCGCCGTTGGCTTGGGTGGCGCTACCACTGGCTACTTCGGCCGGAGCCGGGGCGGGAGCCAGGGC
>NZ_BAAGZM010001256.1:0-587 GCF_054778495.1 Hymenobacter agri | reverse complement strand
GGCAAGCGCCTGCGCCTCGACGCGCTGCCCCCGGGCGCGGCCCTGGTCGAGCCCATCCTGGGCTACTGCTACCAGGCGGGCCACCTGACGGTGTACGTCAACGGCTCGATGCCGCTGGCCATGCGCACGGCCCAGGAAGATGGCCACACGGAGGCCGAAATGTGGCTGGTAGACCCGCGGCCCACCGGCATCCGCGAAATCGTCGTGACCGACTGCCGGCGCGACTTCCACCTGCTCTTACCCGACGCTGCCTAACGCTTATGACTGCCAACGACCTGCCCACCGTGGGCTACCTCGACCACTGGTTTCGCGTGCTGCTGGCCCACCAGCAGGCCGCCCCGGCCGCTGCCCCGGCGCAGGTCGTGCTCTACAGCATCCAGGACCTGGCCGAGCACCTGAGCGTGACGCCCAACACCGTGCGGCGCTGGCTCAAAACCGGCAAGCCCAGCCGCGACCCCAAGCTGGCCCACGACCCCGACCACAACGTGAAGCTGCAGGCTTTCTACTTCACCTCCGAAGCGCGCATTCCTTGGCCGGCCCTGCTGGCCTACGAGCGGGGCGAGCCCTTCGACCTGGCCACGCTGCCG
>NZ_BAAGZM010001255.1:0-587 GCF_054778495.1 Hymenobacter agri | reverse complement strand
GGCGGCGGGTGCGCGCCACGTTTCAGCTCACGGCCCCGGCACCGGGCAAACGGCGCTACGAAGTGCGCGTGGTGCCCCAGCCGGGCGAATTTACGGAGCTGAACAACGCCCGCACGGCGTTCATTGAGATAGTGAAGGGTAAGCTGCGCGTGCTGCTGGCCGGGGCCGCCCCGCATCCCGATTTGAAAGCCCTGCGCGCCGCCATTCTGGCCAATGACAACTTCGACCTGACCCTAGCTCTGCCTGGCGTGCAGCCGCTGAAAGCTGATGCTGATTTCGACGTGGCCATCCTGCACCAACTGCCGGCCCAAGGTGGGCTGGGCAACGAGCTTCTGGCCCAGGTGAAGGCCCGCAAAACGCCCGCATTCTACATCCTGGGGGCGCAGTCCGATTTGGCGGCCTACAACCAGTTGGGCGCGGGCCTCACCATTCAGCCCCGCGGGGCGCAGACGGACGAGGTGACGCCGGTGCCCAACCCCGGCTTCGCCCGCTTTGCCACCGACGAAGAGTCGGCCCGACGGTTTGCGCAGTACCCGCCCGCGCCAGTGCCGTTTGGCGACTACCGCCTCGGAGCCGGGGCCGAAGCC
>NZ_BAAGZM010001254.1:0-587 GCF_054778495.1 Hymenobacter agri | reverse complement strand
GGCCCCGCTGCTGGCGGCCGCCGTGCTCGACACGCTGGCCCTGCGCGCCAATCCCTCGCAGGTGTTCGGGGGTACCGTGCGCCACACGCAGCAGCCGCCGGAGATTCTCGACAGCATCGACCTACCCTACGATGCCTCCGGCAAGCGCTTCGCCGTGGGGGCACGCAGCTGGGCCCTGAAAGCCGGGGAGACGGAAGTCTCGCTGGTGGAAATCGGCGAGGGCGAACACCTGGTCCTGCCGACCCTGCCGCCCCGCGTGCGCCTGCTGCATGGGCTGGTGGGCGGCCGCATCCGCATTCGCCTGCGCCATCCTGAGGGCATCCGCGCCATTCATCCCTAAGATTATGCCTGTTACTCCTCTACCCCCTGGTACACCCAGCGCTGGCTATTTTATTGAAGACGAAGACCGCTTCACGGGTGGCCCGGAACAATTCGCGGGCGCCCTCTTCGACGTGGTGGTCCCCGACGGGAATGGCGGTTACCTGAGCCGCGCCGTGGAGGAAACCCACCTGGCGGAGCTGCTGGGCGTCAACCGCGGCCCCAACGGCCGCCCCGATGGCTTCAAGGCCGTGCGCTGCCTCGACGCC
>NZ_BAAGZM010001253.1:0-587 GCF_054778495.1 Hymenobacter agri | reverse complement strand
CCGCTCGGCCAGTCGCAGCATGTCGAGGCAAATGGCTTCGATGGCCGTGCGCATCATGTTGGCGTAGGCCACGGTAGTTTCAGAGCCTTCGGGCGTGGCGGCCCCGGGCCGGGCGGCGTTTTCGGCCGCGCCGCGCACCCACTGGTGGCCGCTTTCCAGCAAAATGGCCATTTCACCCAGGCGCTGACGTTGGTACGGGTCGTCGGTGCGGCCCAGGCCGCGCAGAAAGTTTCGGGTTTCCTCGAATACTGCCTCGGCCCCGCCCAGCTGCACCGCTGCAAACCGAATTGCCCCGCCGCTGAACGCCGGCTGCTGATAATACGCATTGGGTGGGCCGATGAGGTCGTCGGCATCCAGCTCCAGCCCGGTCAAATCGGCCCGAAAGCTGGCGGTGGCCCGCATGCCCAGCGGTTGCCAGAACGAGCGGTCGAGCAGCGGGGCCTGCACTTCGGCTGGCAGCACGAACAGCTGCCAGCCTTTGCCATCGGGTAGCGCCCCGGTGATGAGCGGCCGGCTCACGTGCCCGGCCCCCGAGGCGAAGGTTTTGGCCCCGTGCAGCCGGTAGCGGCCGTTGGGCAGCGCCTCCA
>NZ_BAAGZM010001252.1:0-589 GCF_054778495.1 Hymenobacter agri | reverse complement strand
TGCCGCTGCGCGAGTCGCTGCTGAGCCGGCGCTTTGGGCTGCTGGTGTGGGCGGCGCTGCTGGTAGCAGCCGCCGGCTACGTCATCAACGACTACTATGATGTTAAGATTGACGCCATCAACCGGCCCGACCGGTTGGTGATTGGCCGCGTGGTGAACCGCCGCATGGCCATGCTGGCCCACTTGGTACTGAGCGGGGTGGGCGTGCTGGTGGCGGGCTGGCTGCATCCGGTGCTGGGGCTCGTCACGCTGGGCACGGCCCTGCTGCTGTGGGGCTACTCGGCGCGCTTCAAGCGGGTGGCGCTGGTGGGCAACGTCAGCATTGCCACCCTCACGGCGGCGCTGGTGCTGCTGCCCGAGCTGCAACTGCAATTGCAGCGCAACGACAGCCACAGCGTGGTGTGGCCCTACGCGCTGGCCGCGTTTCTGCTCACGGTGGTACGCGAGATTGTGAAAGACATCGAGGACATGCGCGGCGATGCCCAGCACGGCTGCCGCACGCTGCCGCTCGTGTGGGGCGTGGCGCGCACCAAATGGGTGGCCGGTTTTTTCCTGGCCTGCCTGGCCCTGCTCACGCTGGGCGCCACGGG
>NZ_BAAGZM010001251.1:0-589 GCF_054778495.1 Hymenobacter agri | reverse complement strand
TGGCAGTGCTGATGCTGCTGGGGCTGGCGGTGCTGTTCGGCTCCCTCACGGCGGTTATCGGCCTGTTCAACAGCCGCGACGTGCTGCGCCGCTCGCCACTGGAGGTGCTGCGGGCCGAGGGGTGAGGGTTGTAAAGTACCTGTCATCCAGAGTGCAGCGAAGGACCTTATCACGTTAGGACGAGTCGTTTCAATGTGATAGGGTCCTTCGCTGCGCTCTGGATGACAGGCGGTTTATATTCGTCTACCCCACTCTACAAAATCACCTGCAGCTGCATGGTCACCTCCGGCCGGTACTGCAGGTTGTTCACATCGGTGAAATCGGGGCGGTGGCGGTAGTTGAGCGTGACTTTGGCCTGGTGGCCGTCGAGCAGCACATTCACGCCGCCGTCGAGGATATGCAGGTCCTGAATGCTGCCGTCGAGACGGCGCAGGGCCTCGTAGCGGCCGTGGATGTAGCTGGCGTAGGGTTGCAGGCGCACCTTGGGGCCGAGCAAGCG
Organism: Hymenobacter agri; assembly: GCF_054778495.1. NCBI lineage: Bacteria > Pseudomonadati > Bacteroidota > Cytophagia > Cytophagales > Hymenobacteraceae > Hymenobacter > Hymenobacter agri. The sequence continues at coordinate 90 of NZ_BAAGZM010001251.1, read as the reverse complement.
CTTGGGCAGCAGGAAGCCGGTTTGCACCGTTTGGGCCGAGCCGGTGCCCACGATGGGCACCGCGTTGCCGCGCAGCGCCGCCGAGCCCGC
>NZ_BAAGZM010001250.1:0-590 GCF_054778495.1 Hymenobacter agri | reverse complement strand
CGCGTGCGGCCAGCCGAATAGCGCCCGGGCCAGCAGCAGGCCCGTGCTGGCCTGCAGCAGCGCGGCCAGCCCCGCAAAGCCCCCGAGCAAATGCTGGTCCGTTTCGGATATATCGGTTGACGCGTTCGGGGCTGCCAGAACTGAGAGCAGCCGGTAGGCCCGGCGCAGAAATGCCACACTCAGCCAGCCGGTGAGGGTCAGCACCAGGGCGTCGCGGTACAGCTCGTGGGGTAGCACATTGGCGGTTTTCGCCCAGGCACCCAGCAGCAGGCCACCCCCAGCCAGGAAGGCTCCGGCTTGGGCAACGTGGTACAGCAGGGCCTCGCGCTGCCGGGCCGCCAGCAGGGCTACGGCCAGATTTTCGGCGTAGAGAATGCCCAGCACCACCGGCCAGCTCAGGCCCAGCTCGTGCAGGCCCAGCCCGGCCAGCAGTGCGAAAAACTGCGCCAGCAGCAGCTGTTGCTGCCACAGCCAGCCCGGCGTTTGGGACGCATTTCGTACCCAGGCCGCCAGGCCCAGAGCTCCACCCGCCAGGGCCAGCAGGGCGCCAAGCAGCAGCAGCGCCGGCACATCGGCCCAGCCAAAGAGCA
>NZ_BAAGZM010001249.1:0-594 GCF_054778495.1 Hymenobacter agri | reverse complement strand
GATACGCTGCGCCAAGCCATCCGACAGCTGCACGCGGACCTCGGCTCTGACGCCGCCGAGCTACGCCCCGAAGTGCTGGAGCAAGCCTGCGTGGGCTACCTCACGCTGCACCCTACCGGCCGCATCGAGCGCGCCGGCCTGCTGGCCGTGGCCGATATGGACCTGCCCAATACTACCGAGCGTCTCTGGGTCATCGACCTCAAAAATGCCAAAGTGCTGCACCGCAGCCTGGTGGCGCACGGCCAGGGTTCGGGCCACCTGCGCGCCCGACGCTTCTCCAACGAAGAGTCGTCGGCCTGTACCTCGCTGGGCTTCTACCGCACCGGCGCAACCTACGACGGCATTCACGGCTACTCGCGCCGCATCGAAGGGCTCGATAAGGGCCAGAACGCCAATGCCTTCGACCGCTACGTGGTGCTGCACGCGGCCGACTACGCCAGCCCGAAATACGTGCAGCAAAACGGCCATCTGGGCTACAGCCGCGGCTGCCCGGCCCTGCCGCCCGAGCAGTTCAAAGACATTATCGCCACGCTGCGGGTGGGCAGCCTGCTGCTCGTGAGCGGCCCCGGCCTGGCCTCGCGCTGGCTCGATGGC
>NZ_BAAGZM010001248.1:0-595 GCF_054778495.1 Hymenobacter agri | reverse complement strand
GGGCGGCATCGCCCCGCGCACGCTGGCCGTGCTGGTGGCCCCCAATGCCTACCCCACCCTCACCACCGCCGCCGAGCTCATCGAGCCGCTGCGCTACCTCACCACCAGCCAGGAGCGGCAGAAGCTCACCGATGCGCCCGACCCTAAGCGCGCCGTTGATAAATTCTGGCTCGACATCGCCCAGGGCAACCAGAAGCTGGGTAAAGAATTAATTCGCAGCTTCTACGGCCGCGTCACGGCGGCCAACCGCCTATTTGCCGCCCACAAAGCCGGCTGGCTGACGGACAGGGGCCTTTTGTACGTAGTGCTGGGGCCGCCGCCGGGCGTGCGCCGCCTGCCCGATGGCGAGGAACGGTGGTATTATCCCGACGGCGGGCTGACCGGCGGCCCCATCACCTATACCTTCCGGCCCCGACCGAGTACCTTTGCTCCTGATTACTACGAATTGGTGCGCCGGCCCGAGTACGAACTGCTCTGGTATGCCGCCGTTGAAAAATGGAGAACCCCACCGACCGCCCTGACCGGCCCGAACGCGGACAACGCCCTGCCCGCCCGGTAGCCGGCCGCCGCTTCTACGACGGCGCCAACCGCCCCG
>NZ_BAAGZM010001247.1:0-597 GCF_054778495.1 Hymenobacter agri | reverse complement strand
AGTTGCTCGTGGCCTCCCTGGCGGCGCAGGGCGGCCAGGCCGTGGTCGCGGGTACCAATCCAGAGGGTGCCATTGGTGGCCCGGAACAGGGCGGCCGCATCCACGCCGCGCACCGTGTCGGTGCTCTGGCTGAGGTAGGTGCGGTTGGTGCGGCGGGCCAGGTCGTAGGCCGTTACGCCGTTGCGCGAGCCCCACCACAAGGTGTTGGTGGCCTCGTCCTTGTAGAGGGCGTTGATGTAGTTGTTGGCATTGGTGAGGCCCGCCTGGCCCGTGAGCTGGTGGCGCAGCAGGCCAAACGCCCGCTGCCGCAGGTCCACCTTATTCAGCCCGCCGGCCGACGCGCACAGCCACATTATCTGGTGGTTGTCTTCGAGCAGCTGATGCACGCGCTCCGAGTTCAGGCTGTAGGGCTGGCCATCGCGGGGCAGAAACCGGGTGGGCCGGCCGGCCTGCAACGGCGGCCGGGTGCCGGTGCTGGTACCGGCTTCCCACACGTAGAGGCCGTGCAGCGTGCCCACCCACAAGCGCCCAAACGAATCAAGCCGCAGGGCCTGAATGCGCGGATAGTGCTGCGGCACCGCCACCGGCACCAGCGCC
>NZ_BAAGZM010001246.1:0-601 GCF_054778495.1 Hymenobacter agri | reverse complement strand
GCCTTGCTAGTGTTTGCCGCCGGGGCCAGCGAAGTGTGGAAAGCCCGCGTGGGCGGCAGCGAAGTAGCCAAAGTGGCCGCGCCCGCCGCTACCCTCGGCAGCATTGCCAGCGGGGCCGACGACGCCCTGTACCAGGGCGGCAACCCGACTTCCCTCACGGCCGCCGAGCACACCACCGGGGCCGATAGCCAGCTGGTGCGCGCCGTGCGCGGCATGGAAGCATACTACACCAACCAGCTGGCCCGCCGCCAAACCGAGCTGAGCCAGCTGAGCGGCCCCGGCATGGTGGCCATGAACGCCGACTGGCAGCACGAGCTAGCCTCTCTCGATTCGAGCTACCGCCAGCTGAAGCAGCAGCTGCTGCAGCACCCGCAGCCCGACGCCGTGCTCACGGCCATGAACCGCAACCTGCAGGTGCGCCTCGACATCCTTGACCGCCAGCTGAACCTGAGCAACACGCCCGCCGAAGCCGACCCCACTGCCGGGGCCTACGTGCTGGCCGATAGCCGCCGCGGAGAATGAGCCAGCGCCCGGTTTTTCGCGGGTTGCGCCGCCTGAGCCTAGTCGGCCTGCTGGCCGGAATGCTGGGCCAGCGGGGGGC
>NZ_BAAGZM010001245.1:0-603 GCF_054778495.1 Hymenobacter agri | reverse complement strand
GCGGTCGTCGGGCAGCACCCGGCCGAGGTAGTCGGCGGGCGTCACGGGGCTGCCCGTGGGCAGGCCAAACAGTTGGTACATACCATCGGACCAGCGCATGGTGTGCGTGGCCAATTCGTAGTCCCAGCTGCCCAGGCCGGCCACGGCTTCGGCTTGTTCAAGCAGGCGCAGGTTGCGCAGGCGTTCCTGCTCGGCCACTCGGCGCTCGGTGATGTCGAGGTTGGTGCCCACCACGCCGTCGCCCAGCTTCACAAACTGGCAGGCGTACCACTTGTTGAATCCATCGAACGGGTAATAATATTCCATGCCGTGGGGCTGGCCGGTTTCGATGGTTTGCACAATCAGGTCGAAGATGCCCGCTTCGCGAATGCCGGGATATTCCGTGGCGTAGAGCTTGCCCACGAGGTCGGTGCGGTTGGTTTCGCGGGCCAGCTCGCCGCTCACCAGCCGCAGGCGGAAATCCTGAATGACCCCGTGCTCGTCGCGCACCGCCTCCATCACCGACATGGCAATCAAATTGGTGTCGAGCACCGATTGCAGCAGGTCGCGGCTGGCCTGCAGGTCGCGGGTGCGCCGGGCCACGCGCTGCTCCAGGCGGGCGTT
>NZ_BAAGZM010001244.1:0-603 GCF_054778495.1 Hymenobacter agri | reverse complement strand
GACAGCAGCGGCGCCCTGCGGCCCGATTCGCTGCTGGTGTGCTACCGGGTGCTGCCGCTGCGCCTTGCGGCGGCACGGTTTCGGCGGCCGCGCAGTTTGATGGACAGCATCGGATTTCGGCAGGAGGCCATGCGGATGGAGGATTTCTCGGTGAAGGAGCAGATTTTGAACACGCCGGGCATCAGCAAAACGGGCAACCTCTCGCGCGGGCTCAGCTTCGGCAATACCCAGAACGTGTTCGTGAACTCGGCCCTGAACCTGCAGCTGGAAGGCCAACTGGCCGAGAACATCCACCTCACGGCCGCGATTTCGGACCAGAACGTGCCCTTTCAGCCGGAGGGCAACACCCAGCAGCTGCAACAGTTCGACAAGATTTACATCACCCTCACCAACCCCATCTGGAACCTGACGGCCGGTGACGTGGTGCTGCGCAACAAGCCCGACTACTTCCTGCGCTACTACAAAAACATTCAGGGCGCGGCGGCGGAAGCCAATTTCGGGCCGCCTATCATCGGCCTGGCCGGTTACGGGGCCACCCAGGGCGTGCCCAACGCCACCTTCCTGAACGGCGTGGCTGGGCAGGTGCCGGGCGCGGGCCTGGCC
>NZ_BAAGZM010001243.1:0-603 GCF_054778495.1 Hymenobacter agri | reverse complement strand
CGCGAGCCAACCAAGTCGAGCACCGGCGGCAGCACGGCCACCATGGCATCGACGGGCACGGCCACGACCACCAGGTCGGCCGGGCGCACGGCGGCCTCCAGGTCGGGCTCTATTTCATGGACCAGGCCTAATTCCAGCGCTCGCTTCGCATGGGCCGCGCTGCTTTCAACGCCAATGAGGTGCCCGGCCAGGCCGTGCTGCCGCAGGCTCAGCGCCAGCGAGCCGCCGATAAGGCCCAGGCCGATGATGGTAACAGTCATGGGGAAGGGTTGAGTTTTGAGGATTGAATGTTGAGTTGTTAGACCGGTCATGCTGAGCTTGTCGAAGCATCTCTACCGCTTCGTTGCAGTCGATTGAATTACTGCTGCGGTAGAGATGCTTCGGCTGCGCTCAGCATGACGTTCTGTTTTCCTTCGGTTATCCGCGCCAGCGCCTCGCGCAGCAGCGCCTCGGGCTGGCACAGGCTGGCGCGGATGTAACCGTTGCCGTTGCTGCCGAAAATGCCGCCCGGCGTGAGGAATACCCGCGCTTCGGCCAGCACCGCGTCGCTCAGGGCGTAGCCGTCAGCAAAGCCGGCCGGCACAGCCGCCCAGATGAACAGGC
>NZ_BAAGZM010001242.1:0-610 GCF_054778495.1 Hymenobacter agri | reverse complement strand
TGTGGGGGCTCGGACTGGGGCTGGCCGCTGCGGCGCTGGCGGGGCTGGCCCTGTGGCGGCTCAACCGCCTGCTCGGCCGCAAAAACCTGCAGATTGAAGCCCAGCGCACCGAGCTCACCACTTTAAACGCGACCAAGGACCAGCTGTTTTCCATCATCGGGCACGATTTGCGCGCGCCGCTGCATTCGCTGCACGCCTTTGTGGCGCTGCTGAGCGGCCCGCCGCTGCCCCCCGACAAGCTGAGCCAGTACACCCAGCGCCTCAGCCACACCCTCGACCATACGCTGGCCCTGCTTGAAAACCTGCTGCACTGGGCCGCCCTGCAAATGCACGCCACCGCCCCGCCGCAGCCCGAAGCAGTGCGCTTGGCGGATGCGGTAGAAGCTACTTTTGGCCTGTTGGGCCCCACCGCCGAGGCGGGCGGAGTGGCCTTGCAGCACGGCTTGCACGGCCACGAGCACGTGTGGGCCGACCCGGCTGCCGTGCGCCTGGTACTGCGCAACCTGCTGGCCAATGCCATTAAGTTCACACCCCGCGGCGGCGCCGTACGGGTGTCGGCCACTCCAGGTACCGGGCAGTGGCAGCTGGTGGTGGCCGATACCGGCCAGGG
>NZ_BAAGZM010001241.1:0-610 GCF_054778495.1 Hymenobacter agri | reverse complement strand
CCTGGCTGGGAATATTGAGGATGAGGTAGGTGCCGGCCGCCGCCAGCTGCAGCGGATGACCATTCCAGCTGATGACCAGCTGGGCATCGATTTCGAGCGCGCTAGGCACCGGGTTCGGGGCGGGGGGCGGACAGTTGCGGCTGCGGCGCCGAAGCGGGTTGCTCGCCGCGGGTGCGAATACGGAGCGAGCCGTTCAGCTTCCAGGTGGCGGCGGGGGCGCTGGGGTTCTGCGGGTTGGGCACCTGCAGCTCCATCTGGTCGAAGGCGCAGCTGAGCTCGACGCCACCCGAAAGCTTGCCGAGCAGCGAGGCGGCCATGTCGGCCCAGTTGGGGGAAGTAGATTCGGGCATGATTGCGATGTTGGGTGGTGAGAAAAGGCCGCCTGGAGGCAGCTGGGCCGCAAAGTACAGCCTCGGTTCAGCTAACGCAAGGCTGCGGCCCGGGTTGCCTTCCGTTCACACCCCATTTTGTCCGGCTCAAGAGCTGGCATCTTCAGATTATCGCCCAGCCTGTTTCGCCTCGCGGCCCGCGCAGCAGGCTGAAGCCATTAGCCTCGCCCAGCACTGCCACGGCCGTGCGGGCAACCAGTGCCGCATGCGCCGGGGCGGCC
>NZ_BAAGZM010001240.1:0-610 GCF_054778495.1 Hymenobacter agri | reverse complement strand
GGCGCAGCAGCTGGGCGGCGGCCTCGACGCGCTGCTGGCTGAACGGCTGCCCCGGAAACAGCTGCAGGTACTTGGTGAGAAAGCGCTTCTTGGTTTTGGTGTTGCCCACAATCTGCAGCGAGTCGAACACGATGGCCCGGCCGCGCTTCAGCACCACGCGTCCGGCGATGGCGTTGCCCTCCAAATGAATGGAATCGAGGCCGACGGTGGCAAACGGAAAGCCCTGGTTTTCGGCTTCGGTCAGAATGCGCTCCTGCAGGCGGGCCCAGTCGGCGGGCACGAAGGGCGTGCCCCGGAAGAACTTTTCGCGGTAGCCAGCCCGCGTCAGGAGGCCGTCGCCGAGGTTACCGTTGCGCAGATAGGCCCAGCGGAACTGCTCGCCCACGTAGAGGCGCACCCGCACCGTATCGCGGCTCCAGCGCAGCTCATCGGCCGAGGCCGTGAGGTAGGCCGCCGCCTGCAGGCCCAGCACCAGCCCGGGCACGGTGCGTAGGGCGCTGAGCGAGTCGGGCACGGTGCTGCGCAGCTTGTAGCGGCGCAGCAGCTGGGCGGCGGCCTCGACGCGCTGCTGGCTGAACGGCTGCCCCGGAAACAGCTGCAGGTACTTGGT
>NZ_BAAGZM010001239.1:0-612 GCF_054778495.1 Hymenobacter agri | reverse complement strand
TCCCCGCGGCCGCGGCTAGGCGGAAGGTGATGCGCGCGCCGGGCTCCACGAAGGGCATGCCCCGGGGCACCACCTGGCCGTTGAAGCGCACAAAGCCCACCCCGGCATGCTGCAGCTGGTAGCGGAAGTGCCCACCGCGCACCACGGCCTCGTTGGGGCCGTCGGTAAAGAAAAAGTTCATCGGCACGCCCGGCAGCGGCTCAAATACGGCAATGTTGGTCGAGTCGGGCACGCCGGTGATATTGCCCTCGATGATGGCCGGGGCAGTTGCCGGGGGCGCTTTGGAAGCAGTTTTCTGGGCACACAGCGGCCCGGGGGCCACGGCCAGCGCCGCCCCAAGCAAGAGAATCCGAAAAAGCATAAGTACAGGAAAAAGGGGAGTAGCGCGGACTTTACATTTCGCATCCCCGCGCCGTTCGGACGGTCCTATCGGCGCGGGAACGCTGACTACAGGGTCCGCGCTACTTCGCGTAGCTGGTAAACGACTCCGACACGAACTGCCCGCTGCCCTCGAAGAGCAGGTAGGCCGGCCGCCGGCCAATCACAATCTCAGCCTGCTGGCGGGCCGGGCCGCCGTTGGGCGCTGGCACCTCGCGCACACCCAGCAGCCGG
>NZ_BAAGZM010001238.1:0-615 GCF_054778495.1 Hymenobacter agri | reverse complement strand
AGCGCCGACACCGTGAGCGATGCCGACACGGTGGCCGCCATTCGGCAGGTGTGGGCGCAGCACGGCTACCTGCTCGACCCGCATGGTGCGGTGGCCTACGCGGCCCTACGCCGCTATCAGACGCAGCATGCGGACGCAGCCGGCTTCCTGCTGGCCACGGCCCACCCCGTAAAATTCCCCGACGTGGTGGAGCCCGTGCTGGGCCGCGCCATCGAGTTGCCGGCCGTGGTGCAGGCCCTGCAGGGCCGCGCCAAACGAAGCGTACCGTTGGCGGTTAACTACGAGGAACTGAAAGCGTACCTGATGTAACCCCAAGCCGTTGGCTTGGGCAGTTAAGAAGGCAGTTCGGACCTTTGTTTAAAATCAGCCCGATGCTATCCTCCGTGAAAACCCTGCTGCGCCAACTCGCCTTTTCTGCCCTGCCCCTGGCCTTCGCCGCCTGCCGCCCCGACCAAGTGGAGCACCTGAAGGACAGCAAGCGTATCGGCATCGAGGCCGAGAACTGGGAGGTGAAGCGCATCATGCCCAACGACCTGCTGCGCGCCACCCGCTGGGCCGGCGACTCCCTCACCGCTACCGCCGACGATTTGCTGCGCCGCGCCCTGGCCCGCGAGT
>NZ_BAAGZM010001237.1:0-616 GCF_054778495.1 Hymenobacter agri | reverse complement strand
GTGCTGGGCGGCGGGACCTCGCCGGCCGCGCCCGGCCGCACCTGCGCCCGCACCTCCGTTTTCATGAAAAACAACGCCGCCACGAGCAGGCCCACCAAGGGGAAGCACAGACGGTAGCGACGAATCATGCGGTAAAGGTCGGGTTTGGCGAGTAACGTCGAGAACGGATGGTTTCGTGCCGTGGCCTGAGTGCGATACCGCCATTAACCAGCCAGCGGCAGCTCAATAAAGAAGTCCGTGCCCTCCCCTACCCGCGTTTCAAACCAGATTTTGCCGCCTGCACTCTCAATGCCACGCCGGGCCACCGCCAGCCCGATGCCCGAGCCGGTTTCCTTGGTGGTGAAGTTGGGCACGAACACCTTCTCGCGCACCTCGTCGGGAATGCCCGCTCCGTTGTCGCGGATGGCCACGCGCACTGTGCCGAGGCCCACGAGCTCCAACGACACATCAATGTGCGGGGCGCGGCCGGCGGGCACGGCCTGCCGGGCGTTTATCAGCAGGTTGTTGAAGGTACGCACGAGCAGGCTTTCATCGGCAAACACCACGTAGCGGCCGGTATCGGCATCGGGCGGCAGGTTCAGGTCGAGGGCGCCGTCGTCGGCGTCGGGCTGGTGCA
>NZ_BAAGZM010001236.1:0-617 GCF_054778495.1 Hymenobacter agri | reverse complement strand
GTGCCGCCCATCAGGGTATAAAAGCGCAAACGAAGCAGTATCAAGAGAAAGCTGGAGAGTAAAAGGTGGGCTTTGAACGGCGACGGGCTGCAAAAGGCTGTCTGCGGGCAGCGGAAAACTGACCACCGCATTTGACCGCGCGGCAGCCACCGCCGGGAAGCTGCCTCAATCGTCGTTGAGGCGGTTGTAGGCGCGGCGTTTTTTGCGGGGCAGGCTGGGGCGGTGCGCGCCGGCAGCCGTCATGTCGGAGGCCGAGTCGTAGCTTTTCAGGCGGGCGGCGCTGCCCTGCAGGCGCAGCTGGTCGTGGCCCTCGCCGCCATATAGCTCGACGCGCATGGGCCGAATGTCCGGGGCGGTGGTTATCTCAAACACGTCGTCGCCACCCAGGCCATCGAGGCTGAGGCAGGTGGTTTCGCGGCGGAAATACGTGCGCTTGAAGTGCAGTGAATCGGCACCGGCCGGCTGGGGTTTGGCCGATGCATACACGCGCACCACGGTGGAGTCGGCGTAGCGCCGCACCACGAACCGCTCGGGCTCGGCGGTGCCGCCCATCAGGGTATAAAAGCGCAAACGAAGCAGTATCAAGAGAAAGCTGGAGAGTAAAAGGTGGGCTTTGA
>NZ_BAAGZM010001235.1:0-619 GCF_054778495.1 Hymenobacter agri | reverse complement strand
GCCGTGCGGGTGGCCGAGCGCGAGCCCCGCGCCAGCCGGCAACTCACCACCGCCCTGATTGGCCTGGGCCGGCTGGCGGCCGAGCAGGAAGAATTTGTCGAATCCGACGGCTACTTCCGACTGGCCCTCCGGCGCATGCGGCAAAACAAGCAAGTCGATTCCGTGGACCTCGTGCTGGGCACCAGCCAGTTGGCCACGCTCTACCTGGGATGGCTGAATTCGGGCCAGTCCGCGCCCGATTCTCTGACCCGTCTGCACGCCTATTATGCCCGCTTGGCGTTGGCCATTTTCCGGCGCCTGCCGGCCGCCCGGCAGCGGCAGCAGGACGAGATGCTGGCGTACTGCCTCGACAATTTGGGCATGGTGCACCAGCGGGCCCAGCGCTATGACTCTGTGTTTTACTACGAAACGCAGGCCCTGCGCTTGTTCCGTCGGTTCGACAACAAATACGGCATGACGCACGCCCAGCAGCTGATGGCCGAAGTGCGCCTGGCCCAGCATCGCTGGGCCGAGGCGGCCCGGCTGCTGCCCCCCACTATCGAGTGGGCCCGGCAGCTACACGCCATTGGCTACGAGGCCCAGGGCCGCCAGCTATTGGCCCAGGCCCTCGACAACACCG
>NZ_BAAGZM010001234.1:0-619 GCF_054778495.1 Hymenobacter agri | reverse complement strand
CCAGCCCCGCGCTGGCCAGCCCGGCCAGCCCCGCCGCCGGATGCGCAAAGCTGACGAGCAGCAGCACGCCCGCAAACCCCAGATGCTGCGAAAAAAACAGCATGGCGTAGGAGCGCAGCACCGGGCGGAGGAAAGCAGTGAGAGAATCTGTTGTCATTGTAAATGCGGCGGCACCTGCTCCAGTTGCTGCAGGTATTCCAGCGTTTCGGCGGCCCGAATCAGGTGCACGGCCCCGGCCTGGTCGAGCAGCACCACGTTGGGGCGCAGGTTGATGAACTGCTGCCACTGGCTCATATTATAAGCGCCCACTTTGTGCACCACCACATGGTCGTCGGGGGCAAGCAGGGGCAAATTAATACTGGTGCGCAGCTGGTCGATGTTCATGCACAGCGGGCCGTAGAGCACGGTGGGCTCGGTGTGGTCGGAGAAGGCGCGGGCCGGGCTGATGTGGTGGTCGTACCAGAAGGAAGTAAACAGCAGGTTCACGCCGAAGTCGAGCACGGTTGCCCGGCGGCCATCGGCCAGCCGCTTGTTGGCCAGCACCGTCCCAATGAGCGAGCCTGCGTCGTCGACGAGGGCGCGGCCGGCTTCCAGCACCAGCAGCGGCAGCTCGCCGGGG
>NZ_BAAGZM010001233.1:0-619 GCF_054778495.1 Hymenobacter agri | reverse complement strand
CCGGGCGGCCATCGTCCAGGTGCCGGCGGCGCTCAGGCGCACCACAAACACGTCGTTCGAGCCCGCGCTCACCATGCTGGGCTGCTCCTGGTTGCGGAAGGTCATCGTGCCGTTGAAATCCCCCGTGAGCACCACGCTGCCGGTGGCGGCATCCAGGGCCATGCCCCCCACGTGGCAGTAGTTGCTGTTGGTGCCGGGGGTGGCCCCCTGCACGGCCTGCGTCCACTGCCCGGCGGGGTTCAGCCGGGCCACGAAGAAGTCGCGGCTGCTGCCGGTACTCAGCACGGGGTTGGTGCCCAGGGTGAGCGTCTGGCCAAAGCCGCCGGCCAGCACGGCCGCGCCGGTGGCATCCAGGGCCACGCCCTTCACCTCGACCCAGTTGCCCACCAGGGGCACGGCCTGCGTCCAGGTGCCGGCCACATTCAGGCGTGCCACGTAGGAGCCGATGTAACCGGTATTGCTGAAGGTGGTGGTGCCAAAGGTGGTGGTGGCAGCGGGGCTGGCGCCGTAGTTGGTGAAGGTGCCCACCACGGTCACATTGCCCGCGGCATCCACGGCCAGGCCGGCCACGGCATCAATGTCGGCCCCGCCGGCGCGCACGGCCTGCGTCCACTGCCCG
>NZ_BAAGZM010001232.1:0-619 GCF_054778495.1 Hymenobacter agri | reverse complement strand
GCCGCAGCCCGCGCCAGTCGGGGCCGGCCGTAGCCGTGGGCGTAGTCGAAATACGGATACAGCTCGCCGGCCTGTTCCAGCTGCTGAAAAAGCTGCATGGCCGTGAGCTGCCGCTGCCGCTGCCACAGCGCCGCTGCCAGCCCAGCCACCAGCGGAGCCGAGAATGACGTACCTTCCAGCCGCTCGTAGTGCCCGCCGGGCGTAGTGGTGAGCACGATGCCGAACGCCGCTAGGTTGGGCTTCCGCCGCCGGTCGGCGGTGGGGCCGTAGGAGCTGAAATCGACGTGCAGGCCGGTTTCGGGGTCGAGTCCGCCAATGGCGAGGGCCGAGTCGGCATCGGCGGGCGTACCGATGCGCACCCAGTCGTCGTCGCCGTCGTTGCCAGCGGCGCTCACCACCAGCAGGCCTTTGCGGGCGGCCAGGTTGGCAGCGCGGGCAATGAGGCTGCGGCGACCATCCATCTGCTCCGGAAAGTAGCGCTGCTCGGTGTAGGCCAGCGAGGAATTGATGATGTCGGCCCCGAGGCGGTCGGCCCACTCAACGGCGGCCAGCCAGGCTTCTTCCTCGGCATAGCGCTCGCGGTGCAGCTGCTCGGTGCGGGCCAGCAGGTACTCGGCGG
>NZ_BAAGZM010001231.1:0-620 GCF_054778495.1 Hymenobacter agri | reverse complement strand
GCCGCGCCCACGTCGCCCGAGCGGGCACAGCTAATGGCTACGCTGGACCGGCTCAACGGCCGGTTTGGACAGACGGTGGTGGGGCTGGCCGCAGCGGGGTGGGCCAAGGGAGCTAACCACAATCGAGGGCCGGCCTGGGCCGGGCGGGCCGCGTATCGCTCGCCGCTCTACACCACCAGCTGGGAGGGCTTGTGGCAGGTAAGCTGAGGAGTGGGTGGAAAGCCTGTTAAATGCATTGATACGGTGTACTAGCGCACTTCTACGGACTGGCTTGCGGCCGCCGCAGCCCCCCGGGCTCGTACCAGATACAGCCCCGGGGCCAATCCGACAAGGCTGACGGTTGCGGCCGTGCCGCTGGCTACCTGCCGCCGCACCACTTGCCCCAGGGTATTATGTATCTCAATCTCCCGCAGGCCAAAATCAGCAGTCACTTCTACGCGCAGTAACTCAGCAGCCGGGTTAGGATACACGCTGAGCCCGGTCGCCACCGCTGTCGCCGCCCGCGTGGGCAGCACCGTAGCGTAGAGCTGTTCCGCCGCATCGGCAGAGGCTTGCAGCTGCGCCAGCGTAGGGGCCGCCAGCACGGCAAAGACCACCAGCACAGAGTCGCCGGGGGCGAG
>NZ_BAAGZM010001230.1:0-621 GCF_054778495.1 Hymenobacter agri | reverse complement strand
GGCCCGGCTGCCCGCCCCTACCAGCCGCCCCACCCGAATGGTGGCCGCGGCGGCAATGCCGCTGGCCGCCATGTAGGTCATCGAGGCCAGATTAATAGCTACCTGATGCGCCGCCAGCGGCACCGCCCCCAGCCAGCCAATCATAATGGCGGCCAGGGCAAAAGCGCCCACCTCAAAAGCCATCTGCCCGCCGATGGGAGCACCCAGGCCCAGCAAGCGACGCAGGGTGGAGCCGTCGGGCCGCCAGGTAGTGATGGCTTCCCGCACGCCCGCTAGGCGCGGGGCACGCAGCACGTAGGCCCCCATCAGCAGGGCCATGAGGACGCGGGAAAGCAACGTGGCCCAGGCGGCGCCCATCATGCCCAGCGCGGGCGCCCCCCAATGCCCGAAAATGAAGGCGTAGCACAGGGCCGCGTTGACCACGTTGGCCCCGATGGACAGCCACATGGCCTGCCGCGTGAGCCCCAGCCCCTCGGCAAACTCCCGAAAGCCCTGAAACAGCATCAGCGGCACAAACGACCAGGCAATGACCCGCACCCAGGGCGCGGCCAACGCCTCGACAGCCGGGGGCTGGCCCAGGAAGTGCAGCAGCGAGGGCACCAACTGCCCCACCCCGGCCAG
>NZ_BAAGZM010001229.1:0-623 GCF_054778495.1 Hymenobacter agri | reverse complement strand
GCGGCCGTGGCGGCCGCTAGCGCCACCGGCGGCACGGCAAACTGCCCGTAGCCCGAAGCCAGGCTGATGAGTGGGGTGGCGGCGGGGTCGGGGGAGGTCATCGGGGGAGCGGAAGATGGGTCGGATGGATGATGTAGAACGACAAAAGAACGTCATGCTGCGCCTCCGCTCAGCATAACGTTCCTACTACCCCTTCACCGCCCCACTCCTACCGTGCGGCCAGCACTACGTCGGCGAAGTCGCCGGCCGCGTCGGTGAAGAAATCGACCACGCGCAGGCCGGCTTCGGCCGCCAACGCCTCAATCTGGGGGCGGGTGAATTTGTAAGAGTTCTCGGTATGAATAACCTCCCAGGCCGCAAACGGCACCGTCAGCTCCAGCTCTTTGAAGTGCACGTCCTGCGCCGCGGTGCTCACCAGGAAGGAGCGCACAGCGCCGGTCAGCGGCTCGTAGTCGGTGAAGTGCTGCCAGTGGGCCAGGTCGAAATCGGCACCCAGCTCGCGGTTGAGGCGGGTGAGCAGGTTGAGGTTGAAGGCGGCCGTGACGCCCTGCGCGTCGTCGTAGGCGGCGCGGATGCGGCGCGGGTCCTTGCGCAGGTCGAAGCCGATGAGCAGGCGGTCGTCG
>NZ_BAAGZM010001228.1:0-625 GCF_054778495.1 Hymenobacter agri | reverse complement strand
CTGGGTGAATACGGCGGCCCCAGCCTTCCGGGCCGAGGTAGAAGCCACCGCCGACCGCCACGAGGCCGAACTCGTGAACCTGTGCCGCCGCACCCGCACCGGCTTCCTGGCGCTGAGCACCGAGGGCGACTTCGTGCCCCAGCTCGTGAATCTGTTTCGTCATCGCCAGCAGGTAGGCCGCCGTGGATAAGCGCATCATAAAGCCTGCGGCGGGGGCGATAAACGCCGCGTTTGGCGCCGTGTTCTGCCTGCTGGTGGCTTCGGATGCGGGGGCGCAGGCTCCCGCGCCATCGGCGCTGCCCCAGGGCCGCTTTTTGGCCCGGGTTGTGCGCGTGGGCGAGCTCCTCGACTACGAGCTGCGCTACGCCCACGCCCCGGAGCTGGAAGTCGTATTTCCCGATTCGCTGGCCCGGTTTGCGCCGTTCGAGTATGTGGGCAAGTCGGCCTATCCCACCCGCACCCGCCACGGGGTGAGCCTCGACAGGGCCGTATACCATCTGCGCACCTTTCGGCTCGATTCGGTGCAGGCCCTGGCGCTGCCGGTAGCCGTGCTGCAAGGCCCCGATACCCTGAGCGTGCTGCCCGCGCCCGCCAGTGTGCGCCTACGGCGCACGGCGCCGCCGCT
>NZ_BAAGZM010001227.1:0-626 GCF_054778495.1 Hymenobacter agri | reverse complement strand
GAGGCCACGGCCGGCGGAGCCGCCGACAGCGCCGGCAGCAGCGGCAGGGGTTGGATGGTCGGCACGGGGCCATTGTCGGGCAGAATGAGCACGTTGGAGCCGCCATGCGACCGGCGCGCCTGCAGGGTAACCAGGGCCGTGTCGACTACCGGAATACCTGCGAAGGCAAAGCGACCATCGGGGCCGGTGGTGGCCGTGGTCACGTTGTGCGTTGGCTTGGTTTGCAGAAAGGTGAGCTGGCTGTTCGGAATGGGCTGCTGGCCGTGCTCGCTCACCACCTGGCCCACGAGGCTAAGCTCCTGCTCGGGGTTGAAGCGCGCGGGCGGTGCCTGGCCACCCAGCACGTTTTTCCACACAAAGCGCCGCCAGCCCTGGGTCAGCAGCAGGTCGTCGAGGTGCTGGGCAGTGGTGGGCGTAGGGCTGCGGAAGTAGTAGCCCGGGCTCTCCACGAAGCCCGTCAGGTCCGAGGTGAGCAGCAGGTTCGAGGCAATGGTTTCGGCGTTGGGGTCGAGGGCCCCCAGCGCGGCATCGTTCACGCCCACCGACAGGGTGGCGGCCACGGGCTGGCCGGCGGCATCGGCCACGCGCACCGTGAGCTGCACGGGAGCATGGGCGCCGTAGCTGGG
>NZ_BAAGZM010001226.1:0-627 GCF_054778495.1 Hymenobacter agri | reverse complement strand
CCGGCCCACTTCCGGCCTTGCCGCTGCAGGCCCCCGATGCCCTGGCCCCGGCCGTGCAGCGCAGTCAGGCACAGCGCGCCGCCGAAATCAAGCTCGACTTCGATACCACGCACAGCATACGCCTGGGCAACGTGCAGGTGAGCGCCCGCCGGGTGGTAACGGCCGACTCGCGCCGCCTCTACCCGATAAGCCAAGCCACGGTGCTGCGGATGGATGACTATCCGACGGCCCGCAACAGCTCGGCCACGGTGCTGCAGATGCTGCAGAGCCGGGTGCCCGGGGTATCGGTAACCGGTACCGAACCCAACATGCACGTGCTGATTCGGGGCGTGAATTCGTTGTCGGGGTCATCTGAGCCGTTGTTTCTGCTCGACGGAGTGCCCGTCACGGCCGATGCCCTCGCATATTACCCGGCAGCCGATGTCGAAACTGTTGAGATTCTGAAAGGAGCGCAGGCCGGCATCTACGGCAGCCGGGCTTCGGGGGGCGTCGTGGCCGTGTATACCCGGCGCGGCAGCCCGGCCTACAACCCCAAAACTGAACAAGCGCCCGGCGTGCTGGCCTTGCGGGTGCCGGGGTATGCCTGCAGCCGCGAGTTCTACGCGCCGCGCTACCATGCGGCCCCGG
>NZ_BAAGZM010001225.1:0-628 GCF_054778495.1 Hymenobacter agri | reverse complement strand
CTTTTTGTTTCCGTACGCGCTGGTAGCCACGTTTCTATTCTATAAGGATGCGCTGCCCGACTTCTGGCGCCTGCACGGCGGGGCCATGCCGTACCGTGACCTCTACGACGGCACCGCGCCGCTGGCCGCCGCTCTGTTTGCGGGTCTCGATGCCGTGCTGGCCCGGCCCGTGTGGCTGTACCGAGTGGCGGCGCTGGGGCTGCTGCTCATTCAGGCGCTGCGCCTGAACCTGGTGCTGGCCCGCTACGATGTGCACCCCGACCGTGGCTACGTCACGGCCCTCACCTATCTGCTGGTGGGCAGCATTAGTACCGATTTGGATGCGCTGTCGCCGCTGCTCATCGGCCACACATTCATCGTGTTTGCCCTAAGTGCCTTGCTGCCTACCTCGCGCGAGGGCTACGACAACCGCCGCCTGTTCCGAGCCGGGTTTCTGATTGGGCTGGGGGCGCTGTGCTACCTGCCGCTGGGCCTGTTTGTGGTGGTGGGCCTGTTCGCGGTGGTGATTTTTGCGGCCAGCTCCTTTCGTAGTTCGCTGCTGCTGCTGTGTGGCTTTTTGTTTCCGTACGCGCTGGTAGCCACGTTTCTATTCTATAAGGATGCGCTGCCCGACTTCTGGCGCCTGCAC
>NZ_BAAGZM010001224.1:0-629 GCF_054778495.1 Hymenobacter agri | reverse complement strand
GGGGCTTGGCCGCGGCAACAGCCTTAGGAGCAGCCGCAGCTTTGGCGGCAGAAGTAGCTTTCGCGGCTGCAGCAGCTTTGGCAGCCGCCGGCTTCGCGGCTTTGGTGGCGGGCGCAGCGGCTGCCTTGGCCGCGGGCGACGACGCCGGTTTCTCGACAGTCGGTTGCCCGGCTTTGGGTTTCGCGGCCCGTTTGGCGGGCGTGGCCGAGGTGGCGGCAGTAGTGGCAGATGCCGGGGCAGCGGGAGCAGCGGAAGTTTTCTTAGCCATGGGGAAGTCGGTTTGGGCCAAATGTAAGGGGCCGGCGCGGGCGCTACCGCCTACGGGCCGTCGTGCCATCGGTTGCGCAGCCAACAATCCGTATTTTATCGGTCCGAACCCTGATTCAGGGCCCGCTGTGGCGTACTTTGGCACCTTATTCCTACCCCGATGAAGCACCGTCTCCTCGCTATTCCGCTGGCCCTGTTGCTGGCCTGCTCGGCCGAGCGCCCCGTCACGTCTACCTCACGCGCCTTCGAGGGCTCGCTGGCGTCGCCCCTGCCGCCGGCAGCATCGCCCCGGCTGGCCCGCTATGCCATGGTGGTTTCGGCTCATCCTGAAGCGTCTAAAATTGGTACGCAGATTTTGCAGC
>NZ_BAAGZM010001223.1:0-629 GCF_054778495.1 Hymenobacter agri | reverse complement strand
GCCGGGCTGGTGCGCCGTGAGCAGCAGCGGCGGACGGCGGCGCCAGTTCTCGGCTTCCGCCTGCACCTGGGTTCGGTGCTGCCAGCGCCAGCTCAGCGTGCCCATACCCAACAGCCACAGCACGCCCAGGCTCCAGCCCACTACCTGCTTTAGGGCCGGTGAGGCCCACTCGCTGCGGAAGAAAGCACGGAGCAGCCCATAGGGAATCAGCACGTAGGGTATCAGCCACGCGCCGACGACGAGGAGACACACCAATAGCAGAAAAAGGAGTAACAGAATACCTTCCATCACGACGAAATACGGCGCTTACCTACAACCCGACGAAGGCTTCGTACGCCGACCCGCCGAAGGTACAGCGTTCGGCCGCCCGGTCTCGGCGTAGCAGCCCGGCGCTGTATGCCCGCCAGCTGGTAATATTGCTACCTACCTTACCCAACCATATGAAACGTCTCCTGAACCACCTCGCCCAACTTTTTCTGGCCTTGGCCAAAGCCGTGTCGCACAGCATGGGCATTTCCGCGTAGCCCGCCCGCCCACGCCAGCGAAGCGTATCGCGGCGCTGGTTTCGGCCAGTGCCTGCGCTCCCGTGGAGTTGCCACCGCCTCACCGGCTCCCGGCGCGCTGCCCAC
>NZ_BAAGZM010001222.1:0-629 GCF_054778495.1 Hymenobacter agri | reverse complement strand
CCCAGGCCCGGCAGGCGGCCGATACCATCGGCGCGGGCTGGGTTTTCCGGCGCTGGCAAACCGTAGTGGCCGACCCCACCGTGGCCGACTGCAAGGGCGACGACCCGCGCAACGCCTACGGCTTCGGCGCCTCCGAAATGCCCGAGTTGCTGCGCACGAAAGTGCCCGTATTCGTGGGCTTCGGTACGCTCGACGCGGGCGTGCCCGGCGACGACTTCCTGCGGCTCGAAACCATCCGGCAGCACCGCCGCAACTTCACCTTCCGCGAGTACCCCGGCCGCGAGCACAACTTCTTCGGCGTGAAAAACGGCCAACCCGACTACGACGACTTCTATTGGGACCAAGTGGGCGAGGATTTCCAGCGCTGGGCCGGCCTGTGGCCCGCCGATAAATAGCCGCCCGGCCATATCGAATTATTGTCGACCTTGCCGGGCATGAACCGCCGCCTGCCGCTCGCCTTCGCCCTGCTCAAGTTCGTG
This sequence comes from Hymenobacter agri, assembly GCF_054778495.1. NCBI lineage: Bacteria > Pseudomonadati > Bacteroidota > Cytophagia > Cytophagales > Hymenobacteraceae > Hymenobacter > Hymenobacter agri. Next base: position 150 of record NZ_BAAGZM010001222.1, on the reverse strand, counting down.
TCGGGCTACTTCCTCATCAGCCCGGAGTACGACCTGCACCGCGACGAATACCTCTACCTCAACCACGGCCGGCACCTGGCCTGGGGCTACCTCGAAGTGCCGCCCCTGAGCGCCGCGCAGGGCTGGCTGAGCCTGGCGCTGGGCGGGGCC
>NZ_BAAGZM010001221.1:0-632 GCF_054778495.1 Hymenobacter agri | reverse complement strand
GGCCACCAGCACGGCCGACTACGTGCTGGCGCCGGTGCGCAACGCGGCCTTTTTCGGCGAGAAAAACCCCGCCTTCACCGGCGTGCTCAACCGCCCGCCGCTGCTGCCACCGGGCCCGAACCAGGTGTACGCGCCCATGCTCTACCTCGTGCCGGTGCTGCGCCAGGTGCTGACCACGTTCGGCTACTCCCTGACCGGCTCGTGGGCCGACGACGTGGAGGTGCAGCGCCTGGTCGTCTACTCCGACCACGCGCTGGGCGCCACCGTGGCGCCGGGTGGCAGCTTCAACCCGGCGCTGCAGCTGCCCAATATCACCGTGGCCCAGCTGCTGCTGGGCCTGCAGAACCTGTTCTGCCTGGGCCTGTACTTCAACCCGGCTACCCGCGAGCTGCGCATCACGCCCCTGCGCGAGGTGGTGCAGCGCGGCCCGTACGTGGCCCGGCCCGGGGCGGTGCTCACCGAGGCGGGTGCCAACGAGACGAACGGCTTCTTCCTGAAGCAGGAGCCCGACACGCAGGATGAGCTGGATAAGACGCTCGACGTGAGCTGGCAGCAGCTGCGGCTCGGGGCCGGCCAGGAGGAAATCACCGCGGCCGCCGGCACCCTGCACCTGGTGCGCGAGGCCGACCCCA
>NZ_BAAGZM010001220.1:0-632 GCF_054778495.1 Hymenobacter agri | reverse complement strand
TTGGCGGCAAACAGCCGGTGCAGCGCGGCTACGGTATCGGCCGCCGTGCGGGCCGGGGCGGCCGTGGGCACAAGGGCAGCGGGAGAGGTTTGGGCGTTGGTGCTGAGGCTGGCGGCCAGCAGGCAAACGGAGAGCAGAAAAGGCTTCATGGTGGAGAGGAGTAAAATGATGTTGCAAACATCCGTACCCACACTCCGCTCACCAAATCCGGCTTCAATTCCGAAAAGTCCTTTTATTATCTTTTAAAACACGTTCGGTCAATCACATACCACAAAATTTCAGTTCCATAAACATCCCATTTTAACAAACTTATAGTTGGGTAAGCCCTGCGGTTAGCCCACCGCTTGTAGCTCGCGGTGCAGTGTCCGGACCAGGTGCTGGGCTTCGTCGAGGCGCGAGGCGGCGTAGCGCTCGGCTTCGGCGGGGTCGTCGGTAGCCCATTCGCTGAGCTCGGCCAGGGTGGCCAGACGGGTGAGCGACTGCTGCACGGGCCCGTCGAAGCGGCTGCGCAGGGAGTGCAGCTGGGCCGAACCGGGCGGGTAAGCGGCCTGGATGCGCAATAAGTCCTGGGCAACCAGCGTCAGGGCTTTCAGGAGGGCCGACTCGGCCTCGGTGAGGCGGCGGGGCTGCTG
>NZ_BAAGZM010001219.1:0-632 GCF_054778495.1 Hymenobacter agri | reverse complement strand
GCCGAGGGCACCAAGATGCGCCAGCGCTGGCAGGTGAACCCGCCGTAGTCGAACAGCGCCAGCTGCACGCCGACGGTGGTGGAAGCGCCGGGCACTTCGATAACGCGGGCGCTGGCGGCCGCGGGGCTGAGCACGAAAGTGCCATCGGCGGCGCGCTCTACTTTCAGCTTCTGGCAGTCGTTGTTCAGCCAGTCGTAGATGCCCATGGGCGTGCCGTTGGCGTTGGTGCAGTTGGTGAGGTCGGCCACGCGGTTGCTGTTCAGCGCGTTGGCCACTTTGTAGAAGCCGTCGCCCACGGGTACGAAATCCCACTGCTGGCAGGTGCGGCTGGCCCAGGTGCCCTGCGCGATGCGCTCGCCCAGGGCGGCCGTGCAGCCCCACGAATCCCAGCACAGGCCGCTGTTCAGGTTGATGATTTTGTAGCGGCTGGCGGCCAGCCAGTCGCGCGATACCACGGGCCAGCTGCTGCCATCGTAGCGCAGGCTGGCCAGGTCGAGCTTGGGCGCGCCGTTGTCGGTGCCGTCGTAGTAGTGCATCGATACGATGTTGGTGCCGTTGTCGCGCAGCAGGCCAAAGTGGCCCGGCCCGATGTAGCGCCCCGAGGTGCCCAGCACCAGCGTGCCGGCCGTGCC
>NZ_BAAGZM010001218.1:0-633 GCF_054778495.1 Hymenobacter agri | reverse complement strand
CCGCGCCCGCCGCCGCGCCGATTACCCCGAGGCCAGCCGCTACACCCAGGAAGCCCAGGCCCTGTTTGCCCGCCGCCACGACAACGCCGGCCTGGCCAAAACCTTCGTGCAGTGGAGCTTTATTGCCAGCGAGCAGGAAAACTCGCTGGCTTCACTGCGGGCCGCGCTGCAAGGGCTGCCCTACGCCGAGCGCGCCCACGACCAGGTGGCCCAAACCTATCTGCAGGTGGCGCTGGGCAGCGTGTACGTGCAGCTGGGCAACTACACCGAGGCCCTGCAGGTGCTGCAGCCTGCCCTGCGCCTGGCCAATGCCCGCGGCGACGAGCACATGCGCGCCGCGGCTTCCAACCTCATCGGCAATGCCTACTACAAGCTGCACGACTACCCCCGCGCCCTGCGCTACCTGCGCCGCTCGGTGGTGCTGAACCGCGCGGTGGGCGACCGCACCAGCGTCATCATCGACGAGATAAACCTGTCGGAACTGTACGTGGCACAACACCAGCTGCCCCAGGCTCTGGCGTATGCGCAGCGGGCGCGGGCCGCCGCCTACGCCACGCACGACGCCTTTAACATTCCGGCCGCGGAGCTGGCGGTGGCGCGCGTTCAGCTGTTGCAGGGCCGCCCCGATAGCGC
>NZ_BAAGZM010001217.1:0-634 GCF_054778495.1 Hymenobacter agri | reverse complement strand
TGCGTACGGCCACGCTCACTTACACCGGCAGCACTGGCGGCGACCTGGCCGCCTACGACCTGACCACCTTTGCCGCCGTGCCCGCCGCCGGCCCGGCCACCAGCAAAGACCTCGTCATCAGCAGCACCGCTAGCAATGCCGTGCAGTTCCGCACCCTGAGCACCGGCACGCGCCTGGTGCGCTCCACGTCGGCCGTGTACTCGGCCGCCACGCTCAGCAGCATCCGGCAGACCTACAATGCCACGGCGGCGGCGTCGCAGGTTACCACCCTCGACAACATCGTGGTGGGCGATGTCATCATCCTCAAGCTACGCGGGGCCGACCAGTACGCCGTGGTGCAGGTAACGGGCATCAACCGCACCTCGACCACCGACGTGACGGTGAACTTCAACATCAAGGCGCTGTAAGCAGCACGCGGTGTTTCAAACAAAAAGCCCACCCGATTCGTCGGGTGGGCTTTCTTTTTTGAGTGAAAGGTTATTCTACTTCCCGCCAAACAGCCGCGAGAAGAAGCCTTTCTTCTTCGCCGGCTTCTCTTTGATTTTGACTTTGGAAAGTGGCGCGGCATCGGCCGGCGCTTCGGCGGTGGGCGTGGGGCGCAGCACGATGGATGGCCGCGCCGGCGCGGTAATTA
>NZ_BAAGZM010001216.1:0-634 GCF_054778495.1 Hymenobacter agri | reverse complement strand
GCCTCGCACGGGGCGGGCCGGCTGATGTCGCGCACCCGCGCCAAGGCCGAGCTGGGCGAAGGCCAGGTGCGCAAGTACCTCGCCGACCACGGTATCGAGCTCATCGGCGGCGGGCTCGACGAAGCGCCGATGGCCTACAAGGACATCCGCACCGTGATGGCCAGCCAGCGCGAGCTGGTGGACGTGCTGGGCTCCTTCACCCCCAAAATTGTGCGGATGGACGGAGCGTGAAAAAACACCGCTGCTTTTAAATCCGACCATCCTCCGCGCTTCGTACATGCAAGCGTGTCTCCACAGGGGACAGTTGTTTTCATAGCTCGGAAAGCCTCTCGCCGCTGGCGGGAGGTTTTTTTATGCTTGGTCAGTAACGAATAAAAAAGCCCCGGCCGATTAGGCCGGGGCTTTTTTATTTGGATTGGAGCAGTGATGTCGGCCCGGTTAGCAGGCGCTTACTGCACCACAAGGCGCTTGGTCACGAGGCCCACGGCCGTGCGGGCCTGCACCGAATACACGCCGGCGGCCAAGCCGTTCAACGGCAATTCCAGCGTTTCGGCCGCGCCGGCAGCCAGCGTGCGCGTGAGTACCGTGCGGCCCAGGTTGTCGACCACTGCCACGGTAGTCGCAGCCGTGCCGC
>NZ_BAAGZM010001215.1:0-636 GCF_054778495.1 Hymenobacter agri | reverse complement strand
GAAGGGCGGCAGCTGCGCGTGGGCGCGCAACGCCAGTAGCACGCCTGTGAGCACGTCGCCGCTGCCGCCGGTGGCCATACCGGCGTTGCCGGTGCTGTTGAAGTGCAGCTCGCCGGTGGGCGTGGCCAGGCAGGTGTAAGCGCCTTTCAGCACCACCAGGCAGCGGTGCTCGGTGGCAAAATCGCGCAGCAATTCCAGGCGGTGGTAGTCGTCGCGGGCCGGCTCGGTCAGGCGCTCAAACTCCTTAGGATGAGGGGTGAGCACGGTGTTTTCGGGCAGCTGCTTGAACAGTGCGCGGTGGCTGCCGAGCAGGTTCAGGGCGTCGGCGTCGATGATGAGGGGCAGGGGCTGGCCGGTTTTTTCGAGCGGCTTGGCGGCGGCCTTCAGCAGCTGGCGCAGCACGGCGAGGCTGGCGGGCTGCTGGCCCAGACCGGGGCCGATACCCACGGCCTGGTAGGGCTTCAGCTCGGGCAACTCGCTGATGAAATCGGCCTGCTTATCGGTCAGGCACATGGCCTCGGGCTGGCTGATTTGGAAGATGTCGTAGCCGCAGCCCGGAATATGAGCCGTGAGCAGCCCCACGCCGCTGCGCAGGCAGGCCCCAGCCGAGAGCACGGCCGCGCCCAGCTTGCCCCA
>NZ_BAAGZM010001214.1:0-637 GCF_054778495.1 Hymenobacter agri | reverse complement strand
GGGCCCGGGTGCCGCTGCTGCTCTGCACCGTCGAGGGCATGCTCACCCGCACTACTTCACCGGGGCGGAAGCTGCCGCCGCTCGGGGTGAGGGTGGCCGTGTTGCTGCTCACCGCCACGCTGGCCGTGCGCCGCCCCTTGTACTGACCGGAGAAAATGCGGATGCCCGCGGCCGAAGCCGCCGTGGGCGCCTGGCTCAGGGTCAGACCAACCGTTGTATTCCGGGCGGCCGCCGGGGCGTTGCGGGTCGGGTTTAGCCCGGTTACCGAGAGGTAAATGGGCGTGAAGTTGGTGGCGCTGGTAGCCGTGCCACCCGGGCCTACTACGCTGATGGGGCCGGTGGTGCTGCTGGGTACCACGGCCGTGACGGTGGTGGCATTGACCAGGGTGAACGAGCTGGCCGCCACCCCGTTGAACAGCACGCCCGTGGCCCCGTTGGCGAAGTCGCCGGTAATCGTCACCGTCGTGCCGAACGTGCCGGTGGCAGGCGTAAAGCTGCTGATGGTGGGCGGCGTCGGGGCAATGGCCAGCGTGCCGTTGCCCACCACGGCCAGGGAGTACGTCACGTTGGTGGCCGCAGCGGTGGCCCACGACGAGCCGCCGCCCCCGCCAGAGGCCGTGTACGAGCCGAAAACGCA
>NZ_BAAGZM010001213.1:0-642 GCF_054778495.1 Hymenobacter agri | reverse complement strand
CACCAGTAGTGCAGCGAGGCGTACCACGGCTCGGAGCCCGCGTGGGGCACGGCCAGGCGCAGGGCGGGGCCGTAGCCGCGATAGCGCAGGCGATTGCCCTGGTACACGTAGTACCAAAAGCGCAAGTGGCGTGGGTTGTCCACGGCCAGCACCAGCGAGTCGGCGGGTCGGTCAGAGAGCAGGCTGAGGCCGGCGGTTTCGGCCGTCAGTTCAAGGTTGGTAGTGCGGTCGTCGGCGTCGCGCAGCGCATAATAACCGGCCTGCGCGCTCACTGGCACCGCGTGGGGCAGCTGCACCAGCCCCCGAAACAGCCAGGCGGTGCCCACGCGCCGGCTGGCCGAGATGTAGAGCATGGCGGCGTGCGGCTGCGTGCGGCCCAGGTGCTCGTAGCCGAGGTACACCGAGTCGCCGCGCAGCTCCAGCTTCAGCTGGCCGGGGTCGCGCAGCTGCGGCACTACGGTGCTTTCGGTGCGGCGCTCGTTGTCGGAAGTAAGCATGGTGGCCTGCACGCGGTAGCTGAAATCGACCTCGGGCAGGGCGGTGACGGGCACGTCGAGGCGGGTTTCGCCCAGCGCGTCGAGGGGCTGGCGGTGGGCCCAGAGCGTGTCGGGGATGAACAGCTGGCGGCGGGGAAGCACCCCG
>NZ_BAAGZM010001212.1:0-644 GCF_054778495.1 Hymenobacter agri | reverse complement strand
GCCGGGGCGGCCGGACGTGGCAGCACCACAAAGTCGGCTTGCGCCGGCGCGTTGCGGGGCAGGGGAGCGGCATCGGCCAACGCAATGAGACCTAGGCGGCCGGCGCCGACCGCTGCTTTCAGTGCCTGGGTTTCGGCAGTAGAAAGTGCGGCGAGGGTAGCGGCATCAGCCAGTACCACTTGGTAGCGGGCCAGCAGTGCGGGAGTGAGACGGTCGAGCGGGAGGCGGGGCTGATTCACAAAATCAGTTTGTACCAGGCCGCGGCTTACGCTGGTGCGCAGAGCCACGGGGTAATGGGCTTCGGCCAGGTAGTTCTTCAGGAACTTGAACTCGAACGACGGCGTGGCGGCCAGCAGCAGCACCGCCGGCAGCCCGGGCGTGGTGATTTCGACCGGCACTGGCTCCGAGAGCATCGGCTGGCCCGGGCGGCGCAGCAGCAGCTCGTAGGTAGCTAGGCCAGCCGTTTTGGGTTGGTAGCGCAGGCGAAATGTGGTGTTCTTAGCCGAAAGCTGCACTGAGTCGCGGCCCGTGCCGGCGGCCCGTAGCACTACCCACGCGGGCCCCGCGTTGTGGAGCCGGGCCACTGCCCCCTCCACTTGCAGCACGTCGCCCAACGGGAGTTGGCTGGGCCAATAGGCCGCCGC
>NZ_BAAGZM010001211.1:0-645 GCF_054778495.1 Hymenobacter agri | reverse complement strand
CCACCACCGCCGCCGAAGCCCCCACCACCGAAGATGATGGGCGGGACGAAGCCACCCCCGAAGCCGCCACGGTTGCGGCCGCCGCCCCCGCCGCGGTTGCGCAGCATGGTGAACACGATGATGAGCACGATGATAATAACCCAGAAGGGCAGGCCCGAGCCGGAGCTGTCGCGCCGCCCCTGGGGCCGGGCATCGGCCGGGTCGGCTTTGTATTCGCCTTTGGCGAGGGCAATGAGCTGGTCGGTGCCGCGGTCGAGGCCGGCGTAGTACTGATTTTGCTGGAAGGCGGGCACCAGCGTGTTGCTGATGATGCGCTTGGCCAGGGCGTCGGGCACGGCGCCTTCGAGGCCGTAGCCGGTCTGGATACGGGCCTGATGCTCCTGCTTGGCCACCAGCACCAGAATGCCGTTGTTCTTGCCCTTGCGGCCGATGCCCCAGCTTTCGTAGAGCTGCTGGGCGTAGTCGGCAATGTTGTTGCCGTCGAGGCTGTTCACCGTGACGACGGCAATCTGCGACGACGTGCTGTCGTCGTAGGCCACGAGCTTGCGCTCCAGCGCGTCGGCTTCGGTGGGCTGCATCAGCCCGGCCAGGTCGTTGACGAGGCGGGGCGGGTTGGGGCGCGGGGGCAGGGTTTGGGCCGCGGCG
>NZ_BAAGZM010001210.1:0-645 GCF_054778495.1 Hymenobacter agri | reverse complement strand
CGGCGCGCACCGAGTTGGCGCGGACGGGCGTGCCGCCGGTGGAGTCGCGCAGGGCGGTCCAGTTTTCGGCCCCGCCGCAGTAGTTGTTGGGGTCGATGATTTCGAGGCTCCAGCCGCCGTTTTTCTTCTGCGCGTCGCGGTACCAGGCATCCGAGTACGTCACCTCAAACAGCGTGCGGCCGTCGCGGCCGCGCAGCACCAGCTGGTCGCCGCCATTGCTGAGCGAGGGGAAGTTGGTGGGGCCGTACACTTTGCCGTAGCTGGCAAACTGCAGCGTGCGCGTGCTGCCGCATACCACCGCGTACTGGCCGGGCAGCAGCTTGGCCGTATCGGCGAAAACGGCCACCGTGGCGCTGCCGCCCTTGCCCAGGCGCACGCCGCGCAAACTCAGGGTTTTGGTGGCGCTGCGGTTGTAAATCTCCACGTACTCCGACAGCGGCAGACCCACCTGCGGTGTTTCGTCGGCAAAAATCTCGCTGATAATCAGCTCGCCCACCGCCGGCGCCGCCGGCAGCGCCGTGAATGGAGCCGTGAGTGGCCCGGCCGCTACGTTGCCGTACAAGTCGGCAATGCCGCGCGCTTCTACCACGCTCTGCGGAGCGAAATCGGCTCCGAAGGTGAGGCGTACGCCGGCCGGGTTGCCGG
>NZ_BAAGZM010001209.1:0-646 GCF_054778495.1 Hymenobacter agri | reverse complement strand
CCCAGCTCGACGACAAGCGCCTGCGCCTCGATTTGCAGCTCGGCCTCGACCTGCCCGCCACCCGCGCCGCCTACGAAAAAACTACCTGGGTGCTCATCAACCTGCTGGCCAACGCCATCCGCTATTCGCCGGTGGGCGAGGCTCTCACCGTGCGCGCCGCCGTGGCCGGGGCCTTCGTGCGGGTGAGCGTGCAGGACCACGGCCCCGGTATCGCGCCCGAGCACCACGACAAAATCTTCCAGCGCTTCGCCCAATTGCCCGACAAAACCGGCTACCGCGGCGGCACGGGCCTGGGCCTGAGCATTGCCCGCGAGTTCATCACCACCCAGGGCGGCCGGTTGTGGGTGGAAAGTGAGCTGGGCAGCGGCAGCACCTTCAGCTTCACGCTGCCGGTGGCGGGCGCGTAGCGTGGACTCTGCGAGGCCGCGCATTGCCAGAGCGTTCGCCCCTGGCGCGGACTCGCAGAGTCCACGCTACTATCGGCCCGGCAGCTCCTGCAAGGTCCAGGTGTTGCCGTCGGGGTCGGCGAAGGCCGCGAATTTGATGCCGCCCATATCCTGCACCGCGCCTATAGGTACTCCCCGGCTGGCCAGCTCGGCGCGGGCGGCAGCGATGTCGGCCACCACTAGGTGCAGGCCGCGCAGCG
>NZ_BAAGZM010001208.1:0-647 GCF_054778495.1 Hymenobacter agri | reverse complement strand
TGGCCTCGGCGGGGCGGTGCCGGGCCAGCAGCACGTCGGCCAGGCTTAGCTGGTTCTGGGTTTGGCCGAAACGCTCGCCGAACTGCTCGTACAGGCGCTGGGCGGCGCGGTGGTAATATTCGGCTGAATCGTAGCGCTGGTGCTGGGCGTACACTAAGGCCACGTCGCTGAAACAGGACGCCAGCTTGACATCGGGCGGCAGGCGGCGGAAGGTGGCCAGCGCGTGCCCCGCGTAGCGCAGGCTGAGGCGGCTCACGGAATCGGGCGAGGGCTGGCCCGAGCGCTGCCATTCGTAATACAGCATCGACAAATGGTTCTGGGCCATGCCGATGTCGGACGCGGAAGTTGGCTTTTGCTGCTGCAGGCGGGCCAGCGCCTGGCGGAAATATTTTTCGCCCTCGACAAAGTCGTGCTGCTGATTGGCAATGCGACCCAGGCCCAGCAGCGCCAGCGAGAGCAGCCGGCCCGCCCGCGGCTCAGTTTCGGCCACCCGTATGGCCTGCTGGTAGTAGCGAATAGCCGCCGGCTCGTCGTGCTGCACGTAGGCCGTCAGGGCCAGGGAGTTGAGCACGTACACCTCGCCCAGCCGAAACTGCAGCTGCCGCGCCAGGGCCAGGCCCTGCCGGCCATAATTCTGCGCGGCGGGG
>NZ_BAAGZM010001207.1:0-647 GCF_054778495.1 Hymenobacter agri | reverse complement strand
GGCCGGCCAGGCCCCCACGGGCTCGGGCAAAACGGCTGCTTATGGTCTGGCCGTGCTGCAGCAGGTCGATGTGACCTCGGCCACCATGCAGGCGCTGGTGCTGGTGCCCGCCCGCGAGCTGGTGATGCAGGTGCGCGACGCCCTGCGCGCCCTGGGCAAGCATATGCCCAACCTACGCGTGGCGGGCTATTACGGCGGCCACGCCATGCGCGAAGAGGTCAAGGGCCTGCAGCAGATGCCCCATGTGGTGGTGGCCACGCCCGGCCGCATGCTCGACCACTTGGAGCGTCGTACCATCATCCCCAACCGCCTGAAAGTGCTGGTGCTCGACGAGGCCGACAAGCTGTTGGAGCTAGGCTTTCAGGAAGAAATGGCCACCATCATCAGCCGCCTGCCGCAGCGGCGGCAAACGCTGCTGTTCTCAGCCACCATGCCCGATAAGGTGCTGGCGCTGGTGCGCGAGCACCTCACCCGCCCCCGGGTGATGAACGTGGGCGGCTCCAACGCCACCAACCTGCCCGAGAGCCTGGTGTTGCGCGGCCACGTGCTCAGCACCGCCGACCAGAAGCCCGCCGCCCTGTTCCAGCTGCTGAACGCGCCCGAAGCGGGCCGTGCCCTCGTCTTCGCCAACACCCGCGACCGGGTGG
>NZ_BAAGZM010001206.1:0-648 GCF_054778495.1 Hymenobacter agri | reverse complement strand
GCACGCCAAACTGGTGCTGGTTGCGGCCCGTGGTGTCGAGCCACACCGTGAGGCCGCGCCGCAGCACGCGGGCCTGGGTGCCTTGGTCGGCCACCTTCAGGCGCAGATACACCATGCGGCTATCGTTGAGCACCTGGTATTGCAGCTTGCTGCTGGGGTCGTAGCGCAGCGAATCGGCCCAGTCGGCCGTTTGCCCATCTACCGCCGGCGGCGTGGCGGCAAAGCGGGCGGCCGAGCTGGCCATGGGCTGGCGGCTGCAGGCCAGCAGCAGCAAAGAAGCGGGCAGCACCGCGGGCCAGGAGCGAAAAATCGTCATCGAGAAAAAAAAACACCGAAATGAGCGGCAATGCTAGCCGCCGGGCGGTGTGGTTTGAGTGAATATCCGGCAAACCTATTTCACATTGGCAGGAAAATGGCAATGCTGCGCGCAGACGGCCGCAAACCGGGCCAGCGTAACCGCTGCGGCCCGGCTTCCGTTGCTAGCCCATTCAATGCCCTTCACCGGCTTCGTCCGCTTTATTTGTTTCTATGAATACTTCGCTTTTCCGTACGCTGCGCGCCGGCGCTATTGTTGGCCTGCTGGCCCCGCTGGCCGGCTCGTCGAGCATGACCGACTGGGCCGCGCACCGTGTGGCCCCGGCAGCCCCG
>NZ_BAAGZM010001205.1:0-648 GCF_054778495.1 Hymenobacter agri | reverse complement strand
GCGACCTGCGCAACCTGCCCCGCCCCGCCCCCGGCCAGACGCAGCCCGCCCTGGGCGCTTACGAGCGCCGGTAGTACCGGCTTCTCTGCCCGGCTGGGCTTTGCTTTATAGTTGAGCTCTTGGGCAGAAACGCGAACTAAAAGTTCGCGCTACGGCTACTCCACCGCGCCAGCCGCGGAATATCGCAGCGTGTCGAACAGCACCAGCTTTTGGGTGCCCATCACTTCGTAGCGACGCAGTTGGCCGCCCTGCAACTCCATCTGCAGCTGCTTTTGGGCTGAGAACAACGCGTTGTTCTGCTCGATGGTGGCGTTGATTTCCTGCAGTTCGGCCCCTTGCTGCACCACCACCAGCCGCGCCACCGGCGCATTGGGCTGGCCGGACTTGCGAGTGTAGGTTCGGCGCACGGCCCCGCCGGGCAGCGTCACCGAATCGATGGCGTACGCCCCGCGCAAAGCGGCTTTATTGATGTCCGCTTGAAAGAAAATCTGGAGCTCGTCGTTCCACTTCACGGCGGGCACGCGCACGGTTTCGGGAGCTTCGGCGCGCAGGCGCACGTGCTTGGTCACGGCGGCGTGGCGCTGCTCCAGCTGCGCAATTTGCTGCGTCAGCAGGCCCTTCACATCGAAGTACAGCGGCCGGCGGGTG
>NZ_BAAGZM010001204.1:0-650 GCF_054778495.1 Hymenobacter agri | reverse complement strand
GGCGGCGGCGTGGTGGCCGGCGAGCTGGCCGCCGCCGGCCACGACGTGCTGGTGCTGGAAAAAGGTCCCTATTGCCACGGCTGTGACTTCACCCAGCACGAAGTCGACATGCTGGGCATGCTCTACGACGCCAAGGGCACGCTTAGCACGCAGGACGGCGGCATCGGCATTCTGGCCGGCTCCTGCCTGGGCGGGGGCACCACCGTGAACTGGGCCGGCTCCTTCCGCACGCCCGACTACGTGCTGCAGGAATGGGCCCGCGAGCACAATGCGCCCCACTTCACCACCCTCGAATTCAAGGAAAGCCTCAACGCCGTGGCCCGCACCATTGGCGTGAACACCAACTACACCCGCCACAACGGCCAGAACCAGGCCCTCTGGGATGGCTCAACCCGGCTGGGCCAGGAAGTGAAGCTGATTCCGCGCAACGAAAAGGGCCTCACCGATTCGGATGCCCACTTCCGCAGCCTCGGCTACACCACGCTGGGCGACGCCCACGGCATCAAGCAGGGCACGCTGAACACCTACCTGCTCACGGCCTTCGAGCACGGCGCCCGCCTGCTGGCCGATACCAAAGTCGACCGCGTGACCATTGCCCACGGCCGCGCCACCGGCGCCGAAGCCGTGCACCGTACCGCCGACGGCCGCGA
>NZ_BAAGZM010001203.1:0-653 GCF_054778495.1 Hymenobacter agri | reverse complement strand
TGGGCGGCTCCGGTAGCTCCGGCCACCACGGGCCTGCCCACGGCCGACCAGCACGACCCCGCCCCGCCCGTGGCCACCGTACTGCCCCCCAACTTGGCTCCCGAAGGCACTCAGCCTCGCCAGCCCTACCTGCCGGCCAACCCGGGCGCGTAATTTCACGGCAATTAGTCACCTAACTCTGCAGCAAGTTTGAAGCGTTTTCAGTCTTTATCCGAAGTCCGCAGCGAGCTGGCGGCAGGCACCACGTCCTGCCGCCAGCTCGTTGACTATTACCTCGATAACATCGAGCGTCAGCAGCACCTCAACGCGTTTCTGGAAGTGTGGCCCGACGAGGCCCGTGCCCAGGCCGACGCCGTGGATGCCAAGCTCGCTGCCGGTACGGCTGGCCCGCTGGCCGGTATGGTTATCGGCCTCAAGGATGTGCTGGCCTACGCCGGGCACTCGCTGCAAAGCAGCAGCCGCATGCTCGACGGCTTCAAGTCGCTGTTCACTGGCACCGCCGTGCAGCGCCTGCTCGATGCCGATGCCATCCTCATCGGCCGCCAGAACTGCGACGAGTTTGCGATGGGCGGTTCGAATGAAACCTCCTATTTCGGCCCGGCCCGCAACGCCGCCGACCCCAACCGCGTGCCCGGCGGCTCGTCGGGCGGCTC
>NZ_BAAGZM010001202.1:0-655 GCF_054778495.1 Hymenobacter agri | reverse complement strand
GGGTGGCGCGGGGCCAGCGGCGCAGGGCCGGCAGCTCGAAGGCGGCCGTGGGCAGCACCTCGAATTTTACCTTGGCCAGCGTGGCGGAAGGCGCTTTTTTGTCGCCGCCCTCGGCTTTGCGAAGCTGCTTGGCCAGGTGGCACTTGCCGTTGCAGCGCAGCTGGGGCCGCGCCTTATTCACGCAGTAGCGGGCCGTGATTTCGGCCTTGTGCAGCTGGTAGTTCAGCACCAGCACTTCCGGCCCCAGGGTTTGGAGCAGCAGCAAGGCGGTGAGGAAATAAGCCAGAAAGCGCGACATAAGGCAGCAAGCAATGGCGTAAAGGTAAGTGGGGTAGGGGCGTGTTGGCACAACGTTGCCGGACAGAAATTCGGTTCGCCAGCGGAAACCGTTGCCTGAGAGCCGAAAAAAGCAGTGCGATATCATCAGCGGCCGCGTCGATAAGTTAGCCGAATGCGTGGTATCCGGCCCTTGCGGCCCCACTGCAGGCAGGATTCGCGGCCGCGGCATTATCTTTCGCTACGATATCCTCTCCTCTTAAGCCCTTCTTCTTCATTTATGATTCAATCTGTACGCTTGGGGTTGCTGGGCCTGCTGCCCTTGCTGGCCGTCGGCCCGGCGCTGGCACAAGCCCCGCCCGCTGCCGGTGCGCCCCGG
>NZ_BAAGZM010001201.1:0-655 GCF_054778495.1 Hymenobacter agri | reverse complement strand
ACCACCGCAAAGCCCGGCGGCGCAGCCGTCCCCAACCGGGCCGAAGGCTCAGCCCACCCCCAAGTCGGCCCCGCCGGTTGCTGAGCTATACCACGAGCCCGATTCGCTACGGGCCTTTGTTGGCGTAAGGCCCCTGCGGTTTCGGTGCGTGAGCGACGACTCGCTGCGGGCCGACATGGCGCGGCAGCCCTGGGGCATCGATACGGTATGTGGGCGCTACTTGCGCATCAGCCGCCTGTTTGAGCCCACGCGGGTGCTGTACCGGGCTACGCCGGCCGCCACCTGCTGGACGCAGGTACAGCTGGAGCCGGTGGGCGACACCGGGGTGGTGGGCGGCGAGTTCACGCTCGACACGGTGGCACTCGACCCGCAGCGGCGGGTGCTGCTACTGAACCTGCGCGGCCACAACGGGTTCTGGGGCGGCAGCCTCGACTACGGCCTCACCAACCTCATCGACGTAACCGACCAGCCCCTGCTACTCCTCAAAACCGAGGCGCTGCGAGAAGACGCTAGCTACGGCCGTGAGGACGACACGACCTACGACGATGACGCCGCCGGGAGCGAAAGCCGGTCCCAAACCGTGCGCGTGCGGGCCGGGATTGTTCGGGTAGAGCCGCCCCGCCTCACTTCCCGCACCGGGCGGGGCGGGGCCGAG
>NZ_BAAGZM010001200.1:0-656 GCF_054778495.1 Hymenobacter agri | reverse complement strand
CGAGGTGCTGGCCGCCCTCGAAGCCGAAACGAACACGCCCCTCGCGCTGCTCGCGGCGGCCCGGCAGGCGCAGCAAATCAGCCCGCGCTGCTACGAGGTGCTGACGGCCGAAGTCGAGCAACGCCTGCTGTATTGGGCGAGCCAGGCGCTGGAATTCCATTTCCAGAACCCCGCCAAGGCCGACCTGCACCTGCAAATGCCCGACGCTGAAGCCCGCCGGCTGGCCCAGGCCTTGTATGCCCGCTACGACCCCGCCCAGCCCCGCTACCGCTACTCCTCGCTGAACAACCTGGGCATTATAGCCGGCCTGCGCGCGCAGGGCGTGCTGCCCGGCCCCACTCCCGCGGCCCGCACCTGGGCCGGCTACGAAACGCCGTTTGCCGCAGTGTATGGCAATTTTAGCCGCTTCGACTACCTGACCCCGGCGTCCCAGAGCCTGGCCGTGGGCAACATTTTTCTCACGGCGCTGAGCTTTAATACCCTGAGCCCGGCCGATGCCGCCCGGGCGTTTGTCGACTACCGGCAGCTGTTTCCGGCCAGCCCCTACGTGCCCATTATTGCCCGGGTCCTGCCCAAAGCCACTGCCCCGGCCGCAGCGGGCCAGAACCTCACCCTCGGCCGCCTTGCGCCGGGTGCCCACGCCCTGGCCTTCGCCC
>NZ_BAAGZM010001199.1:0-656 GCF_054778495.1 Hymenobacter agri | reverse complement strand
CTGGCCGGGCTGGCGGTGCTGGTCACGGCCGCTACGTCGGGGCTGCTGGTGTTGCCGCCGCACGCGCTGCTGCCGCAGGATTTCCCGCTTACCCTCCCGGCGCTGCTGGCGCAGTTCCGCTTCAGCCTGGTGCCCACCGTAGCCGTGCTCACGCTCTACGAAACCATCTATTTCTTCGAGCAGTGGAAAACCAGTCTGCGCCAGGCCGAGGAGCTGGGCCGCGCCCAGAACCAAGCGCAGCTTGATGCCCTGCAGGGCCAGCTCGACCCGCATTTTCTGTTCAACAACCTCAATACGCTCTCTGCGCTCATCGAGCCCGGCAACGCACCGGCCCAGGATTTTGTGGAGCAGCTGGCCGACGTGTACCGCTACGTGCTGCTGGCCCAGGGCCGCGCCACCGTGCCGCTGGCCGAGGAGCTGGCCTTCGTCGAAACCTACCTGGCGCTGCACAAAGCCCGCTTTCGCGATAACCTGCAGATTGAAGTGAATATCGTGCCCGCCGCCCTGAGCCGCCACGTGGCGCCCCTCAGCGTGCAGCTACTGGTCGAAAACGCCCTGAAGCACAACGTGGCCTCGCGCGAGCACCCGCTGCACCTGCGCTTGGCCGCAGCGTCCGAAACGCCCGAGGTGCTGGTGGTCGAAAACACGCGCCGGCC
>NZ_BAAGZM010001198.1:0-656 GCF_054778495.1 Hymenobacter agri | reverse complement strand
GGGCGGCCCCCAGGCGGGCGCCTTCGAGGGCAAATACGCTGGGTGGCAAACGGTGCATTGCCCGGTCGATTACCGAGTCGGGCAGGCGGCGCTGCAGGTCGCGGGCGGTGCGACGGAAGTCGGCCCGCGTCATGGCCGAGAGGCCGCGCTGGTCGATGAACTGCGCCTGGTACACCAAGCCGGCGATGTTGTTGTACTCGTTGCGAAAGGTCTGGAACTGCGGCGCGATAAACGGCCGGGCGGCTAACCACGGAATCAGGCCATCGTCGAAGCGGAAGTACACTTGGTCGCGGTCCTTCGGAATGCCCTGATAGCGCACCCGGCCGCCGGGCTGCTCGAATGCGGCCCACTGCCACTGGTCCTCGTGCCGGTCCCAGTCGCCGAGCCACACGTCGAGCAGGCGCGCGCGCAGAAACGCGGGCTGGTCGATGGCGTGCGACGGGTGCGTATACACGTTTTTCAGCATTTTCTCGCCGCCTACAAAATTGTCGACGCCAACCAAGTCGGGCGTGCGCGAAGCCAAGGCGTCGTACTTCTCTTCGAGCAGCGCCAGCTTGCCCCGAAACCGCTCCGACGACGGTCCCAGGCCGTTTTCGTCGGGCCGCACGTAAAGCATGCGGGGGCGGGTGTGGGGCACGCCGGCCGCTTGGGCCAGC
>NZ_BAAGZM010001197.1:0-657 GCF_054778495.1 Hymenobacter agri | reverse complement strand
GGCGAGGTCGGCGTAGGTGCCGACGCGCAGGCTCACGCCCTGCGCTTGCAGCGCGGCGGCCTTTTGCTCGTCGCGCACCAGGGCGGCGAGTTGAGAGGCGGGTATTTTTTGCAGCAGGGTGTGCAACACGGCCGTGCCCAGGTGGCCAGTGGCTCCGGTTACTAAAATCATGATGGGGAAATTTCGCGTGAGATGTCGTTCAGCAACCTCCGGCGGTGCGCGGCGGCTCAGGTGAGGCCGGCCGTGAACCAGGTGAAGCAGCGACTGCAAAATTCCCCGCCGGAGCCCGCCGCCGAAATAGCCGGATGGCGGTAAGCCGTGGCTAAAAGGCGGCAAACACTGCTTAGCCAGCCTGCCGGTAGGCCGTGGGCGACAGGCCGGTGCTGTTTTTGAAAAACCGGCTGAAGGCAAACTGGTCGGCAAAATGCAGGCTGGCGGCCACCTGCTGCACGGGCAGGCCGGGGGTTTGCAGCAGGGCTTTGGCTTCGAGCACCACGGCCTCGGCTATCCACTCGCTGGCGGTGCGGCCGGTCACGTCCTTCACCAGCTCGGTGAGGTACTTGGGCGTGATGCACAGCGCCGCCGCGTAGAACGTGACGCTACGGGCGGTGGCACTGTGCGCGTGCACCAGCTCCCGGAAAGCCGCGGCCAGCTGCT
>NZ_BAAGZM010001196.1:0-657 GCF_054778495.1 Hymenobacter agri | reverse complement strand
GGGACCCGGGTGCCCGTGCAGCTGGTGGGCGGCTACCAACTGCGCCCGCGCCTGGCGTTGCAGCTGGGGCTGGCCTACAGCGGCAACACCGCTCACTACGCCGGCAAGGGCTACTACGCCTCGACGGCGTCGTCGAGCGATTATTTCGACTTCGACCACACCTTTACCACGCGGGTGCTGACGGTGTCGGCCCTGGCGCGCTACACGCTCACGGCCAACCCGGCCCACCGGGTGCAGTTCGATGCGCTGGGCGGCCTGGGCCTGGAGAATGGCTGGAACTACAGCCGGGGCACGCAAACCGACAGCCTCGGCGGTACCCGCAACACCAGCAGCTTCAGTAACCAGCAGGCGGCTTCGGTGCTGCTGCTCACGGCGGGCCTGGGCACCCGCTTCCGCCTGAGCCGGCACGTTGAGCTATTCTACGACTTCACCCTGAACCGGGCCCTGACCGGGGAGCCCCCCCGGCCGGCCCCGCTGGGCCTCACCGGCAGCTCGGCCCTGGGCGTGCGCTACCGCTTCGGGCACTAGCGGCAGGCCTTCACGTTACCTACTTCCACGCCACTTTTTATTCCTTGCTGATGCGCTCCCTTTCCTTCGCCCTCGGTGGCCTGCTCTTGGCCGCCACCCTGCCCGCCCACGCCCAAACCGCCCCGGCCG
>NZ_BAAGZM010001195.1:0-657 GCF_054778495.1 Hymenobacter agri | reverse complement strand
CTGCTGTGGCTGCTGCCGCTGCTGGTGCTGGTCCTCACGTGGCCGCACGTGCAGCGCGGGCTGGCGTTGCACGTCGCTACGCTTAATGAGGAATTAGCAATGAAGAAGCCGGATGATAAGGGAATTCCTCATTCCTCATTCTTCATTCCTCATTCCAAAAGCGTTTCGCTTTTGTCGGCCAACGTGCGCATCTTCAACGTGTATTCCCAGCTGCGCGACCCGGACAACGCCTCGTCGAAAAACTTCATTCGCTGGCTGGCCGCCAGCCCGGCCGATGTGCTGTGCCTGCAGGAGTATTACAACGAGCCCGGCGGTACCCGGGAAAACGGCGGGGTATTTCAGTCGGAAGCCCGGCTGGGCCGGGGCAGCGGCCGGCACGCATTTGTGTCGCCCAGCCTCACCAACCGCGCGGGGGCCGAGTTCGGGCTGGCCATTTTCTCACGCTTTCCCATTGTGCAGCGCGGCGTTATTCCCTTCGGCAAACTCACCCAGAACCACGCCATGTGGGCCGACCTGGCCCGCCCGCACGACACCATTCGCGTGTTCAACGTGCACTTCCAGAGCATGAGCATGGCCGAAAGCGACCTGACAGCCGCCACCGGCAGCCGCGCCGGCCTGCGCGCCAAAGCGCCCAACCTGCTGCGCCGCTTCCGCAAC
>NZ_BAAGZM010001194.1:0-657 GCF_054778495.1 Hymenobacter agri | reverse complement strand
GGCGTCGGTGCCGCGGCTCAGCGGGCCCGAGCTTTGGGCGGCGTTGTTGAAAGTGCCGGTGAAGGCTACGGGCGCAGCGGTGGCGGGCGCGTTCACGGTGTAGCCGCGCGTGGGCTGCATGGTTTCGGTAGCATCAGCAGGCGAGAACCAGCCTTTGTCGAAAGCGCTGTAGTTCGAGGTAGCCGTGGCCAGGCGGCTTTCATCATAACCGAAAACCGTGGGGAAAGGTGCCACCGCGCCGGGCGTGGCGCTGGTGTTATAGGCTGCATTGAACGTGGGCGCGAAGCCCGTCGTGTTCAAATCAGCAAACGAAGCGCTGGCCACCGGCGAGCTGAAATGGCGGTAGGCCGGCCCGGTTACGCTGCTGGTGACGGCCCGCTGCATGGTGCCGCTGCCCGTCACTACGCCGCCGGAATTGTCAATCAGGGCCGTGCCATCCACGGTGGAAAGCAGCGTGAACGGCTGGCCGCTGGTAATCAGGTTGCCGCTTTGCAGGCGGGCTACCTGGGCCACGCTCACGCCCTGGCTCAGCGTGAGGCCGAGGGCGTTGTTCACCGCCAGGTTGCGCACCTGGGTGGGCAGGCCCGCGCCGGTGGTCTGGGCCGCCGTGCCGTTGTAGGTGTACGTCGCATCCGCATCGAACGTCCGAATGCCGCT
>NZ_BAAGZM010001193.1:0-659 GCF_054778495.1 Hymenobacter agri | reverse complement strand
ATACTTATGAGGGCCGTATCGGCCACCCCGGCCAGGGCGCGCAACGTGCCCAGCTCGCGGCGGTAGGCCAGGCGGTCCTGCTCCACGGTCACTTCCTGGGTGCGCACCGAGAGGTAGAAGCTCAGGTATTGCGTTTGCTTGAAAATACCGCCGTTCACGAGTTGGCGCAGCTGCGCATCCTGCTGGCGGAGGAGCGTGAGCAGCGAGCGGCTGAAGGTGAGCTGCGTTTCGGCCGCGTAGGCGGTCAGGAACTGGTCGGTGATGCTCCGGCGCAGGTCCAGGGCCGAGAGACGGCCGGTGTTGCGCAGCACCTGGCCCTGGTTGGCCAGCATCTGGTAGTCGTTCTGCAACTGAAAGCGGTTGAGGATGGGCTTGGTGGCCTGGGCGATGGCCGCGTAGTTGCCGCCGTTGGAGATGGCCTGGTCGTAACCCAGCACGCTTTCGCCCTGGCGGTTGGTCACCGAGGGGTAGTACAAGGCCGAGCTGATGCCCGCCACCTGCACCCCGTTCTGGCGGGCCCGTACCAGGCTGTCGATGCGGTTCTGGCTGACTTGGTTGACGTTCTCGCGCAGCAGGGGGCTGTTCTGGCGGGCCACTTGCAGGAAATCGGCCAGCCGGCGCGGACTGGCCAGCGCGGCCGGCGGCGTGTACACGGGCGC
>NZ_BAAGZM010001192.1:0-659 GCF_054778495.1 Hymenobacter agri | reverse complement strand
AGCCAGTGGGCCGCGCTGCTGCAGGACAAGTACGCGCAGGAATTCCCGACGCCGCGCCTGTTCAACCTCACGCGCTCGGGCTTCGCGGGCATGCAGCGGCTGGGCGCCACACCCTGGAGCGGCGACGTGCAGCGCTCGTGGAGCGGTCTGCAGGCACAGGTGCCGCTGATGCTGGGCATGGGCCTGAGCGGCGTGGGCTACGAGCATTCCGATGCCGGCGGCTTCACGGGCGGCGGCCAGAACAACGAGCTGTACGCGCGCTGGCTGCAATTCGCGGCCTTCACGCCCATCATGCGGGCCCACGGCGAGGGCGTGCCGCCCGAGCCGGTGAACTATCCCGAGCCCTACAAAAGCATTGTGCGCGACTACGCCCGCCTGCGCCACCGCCTGCTGCCCACCACCTACACCCTGGCCTGGGAAAACAGCCAGACCGGCGCGCCCCTGGCCCGCCCGCTGGGGTTCAGTGAACAGTTGGCAGTGGGCAGTTCTCAGAGCGCTAACGCCAACGACGCCTACCTGTGGGGCGACAACCTGCTGGTGGCCCCCGCCCTCAATGCGGGCCAGACGCAGCGCACCGTGACCCTGCCCGCCGGCGGCCCCTGGATTGATTACTGGACCAACCAGCAGTACGCCGGCGGCAGCACCGCTACGCTGCCCGC
>NZ_BAAGZM010001191.1:0-659 GCF_054778495.1 Hymenobacter agri | reverse complement strand
CAAGCGCCAGCCGGCCGCCCTCTTCACCACCGACACCAAGCGCACCCGCGCCACGCTGGCTCCGCTGGCCACCGCCCTCAAGCTCGAGCCCCAGACCTACGACCCCAAGCGCGGCCGCGACCTTGCCGACCTCGTGCTGAAGGACTACGCCGGCAAGTCGGTGGTCATCGTGGGCCACTCCAATACGGTGCTGTCGCTGATTGACGACTTCGGCGGCATCCCGCCGGTCGATGAAATAAAGGACTACGAATACGACTACCTGTTCACGGTGCGGGTGGCGCCGGGCATGCAGCCCACCGTCGAAACCCGCGGCTACGGGGCTGAGCGCCGCGAGCCCGTGGCCAGCCGCATGCAAAAAGCCAAAGAGAAAGAGATGAAAATTCAGGCCAAAGCCCAAGCCAAGGCAATCAAGTAGCGCCTGCTCATTTCTGCCAGCATCCCGGCCGCCGGCAGGGTTTGGACGCCTTCGGACCTGCCGATGTGCCCAAACCTTGCCGGCGGCCGTACTTTCGTCCGCCTGCGGTACTTTCCACCCGGTTTTGCTGACGAACTATGTCGAATATGTTGAAGAAGATACTGCTGGGCGCCGGTGCGGCGCTGCTGCTGGCCGCGCCCGCCCCCTCGGCTCAAACCCGCAAAAAAGCCAAAGCCCCGGCTGC
>NZ_BAAGZM010001190.1:0-664 GCF_054778495.1 Hymenobacter agri | reverse complement strand
AGTTGGCCCCGTTGCCCGCCGTGCCCGCGGCCCCCGCCAGCCCGCACCGGCTGGAAGATTTTCTGCTGGTGGCCCGCCAGAACAGCCCGCTGCTGCGCGAAACCGCCAATCAGGTAGCCCAGAACCGTATCGACAGCCTGGTGCGGGCCCGCCAGAACGGCGTGCAGGTGGCTGGCATTGGCTCGGCGCTGTACTACCCCAGCATCACCAACAGCCAAGGCGAGAGCGTGCTGGGCTACGACAACGCCATTTCCAACGGCGGCAACTACGCCGCCATCGCCCAGGCCAGCAAGCCCATTCTGAACAGCTTCCAGCTTCAGAACGACTACCAGATTATCAGCAACCAAGGCCAGGTGCTGCGCAACACCGGCCGCCTCTCGGCCCTGGACCTGCGCCGCAGCATCACCGACCAGTTCCTGACCGCCTACGCCGCCGAAACCCAGCTCAGCTTCAGCCGCACGCTGCTGGCCCAGCTGCGCGAGCAGGATAAGATGCTGCGCCAGCTGGTGAACGGCGGCATTTTCAAGCAGACGCAGTACCTGAGCTTCTACCTCTCGGTGCGCACGCAGGAGGTGACGGTGGAGCAGAACCGCCTGGCCTACCGCCGCGAGCTGGGCACGTTGCGCGCCCTGGCCGGGGTGGCCGATACGGCCCTCATAAGTAT
>NZ_BAAGZM010001189.1:0-664 GCF_054778495.1 Hymenobacter agri | reverse complement strand
GACCTGGCCCGCCTACTGCCCGCTCCCCTCGCCGAGGCCACCCGGGCCGCCACCTTCCGGCCCGTGCGGCTGCTGCTTGAAATGAGCCGCTGGGTGCAGCAGGGCCGCGAAGCCGGCCAACTCGATACCACCACCCAGCTGGCCTTCGACCATCATTTCAACCAGCTATCCGACATCGTGGGGGCCTGCGAGCGGCTGGCGGGCACGCCCATTCCGTATCCCTATAGCGTGCTGCTGCATCGCACGGTGTACCTCTACTGCTTCCTGCTGCCGTTCGGGCTCGTCGACAGCACCGGCTGGCTTACGCCGCTCATCGTGGCCTTCGTGGGCTACACGTTTATGGCGCTGGATGCCATCATGCGCGAAATTGAGGAGCCGTTCGGGCTCGAAGACAATGATTTGGCTTTAAATGCCATGAGCCACACCATCGAGGCCACCCTGCTGGAAATGGCCGGCGAGCCCGGGCCGCCCGCGCCCGTCCGCCCCCACCGCTACGTGTTCGACTAAAGCCGGCCTGTGCTTCGCCGCAACGGGCGGCCGTTCTATCTTTGCCCACCCCCTCCCTTGCCCGCATGCGCATTCCTGTTATCAACCATTCCGGCCACCCGCTGCCCGAATACCAGACGCCCCACGCCGCCGGCCTCGACCTGCGCGCCCACCGGGC
>NZ_BAAGZM010001188.1:0-666 GCF_054778495.1 Hymenobacter agri | reverse complement strand
CCCGGCGGCGGTAGCCGGCTTCAATGCCGAGGCGGTGCGGCAGGTGCAGGCGTCGCTGCGGGCCATGGGAGCCACGGCCGAGCGGCTCGACGAAATGCTGTTTACGCTGCCTTCGCAGCTGCATTTGCTGCATCTGGCCCTCAGCGGGCGGGTGTTCGTGTACCTCGCCGTGGAAAGCCGCGATACCAACCTAGGCATTGCCCGAGCCGTGATGCGCGGGGCCATTGCGCTGGTAGAACCCATGATACAAAACGAGTAGTTAGGCCAGTGGCTGGCCGGTTAAGCCACGTTTTTTTTTACCTTTTTCCCTTAACCACCATGAAGCTTACCGCTACTCCCTTCGACCCGCAGACCGGCGAACTGCTGCCGGTATACCGCGATGCCTACCTGCGCGGCGACCTCGCCCGCTCCTCGGCCCGCGCCGTTGAAGACTACCTGCGCAAAGACGCCACGCAGGCCCACAGCACCGTAACGCGCTGGCACGAAATGGCCACCCAGGAGGCCGAAGCCGCTGCCCCCACTACCTGGGTACAGAAGCAAATGCTGTTCATTCGTGAGCAGCCCCAGCGCTTCCGCCGCCGGGCATTCTCGATGGTGGGCATGGCCGCGCTGGTGGCCGGCGTGTCGATGGCCGGCACGCGCCTGCCCTCGCACAATGCCGTGGTG
>NZ_BAAGZM010001187.1:0-666 GCF_054778495.1 Hymenobacter agri | reverse complement strand
CACGCCCGCCGGTGGCGGCTACCGCCCCGCCCCTACGCCCGATGAGGCCGAGCCCAGTGCCCAGGCCAAACTGCTGGGCCTGGAGCGGCCCAAAATCAACTTTTCCGACGTGGGCGGCATGGAGGCGGTGAAGGACGAAATCCGCCTGAAAATTATCCACCCGCTACAATTCCCGGACCTGTACAAGGCCTATGGCAAGGCCAGCGGCGGCGGGCTGCTGCTGTATGGCCCGCCCGGCTGCGGCAAAACCCACCTGGCCCGCGCCACGGCCGGCGAGGTGCAGGCCAGCTTCATCAGCGTGGGCATTGCCGACATTCTGGATATGTGGCTGGGCAACTCCGAGAAAAACCTGCACCAGCTATTTGAGCTGGCCCGCAGCCAGGCGCCGTGCGTGCTGTTTTTTGACGAGGTGGATGCTCTGGCCGCCAACCGCCACGACCTGCGCCAGAGCGCGGGCCGCACCGTCATCAACCAGTTCCTGGAGGAGTTGGACGGGGCCACGCGCTCGAACGAGGGCGTACTCATCATGGCTGCCACCAACGCGCCTTGGCACCTCGACCCCGCCTTCCGCCGCCCCGGCCGCTTCGACCGCATCACGCTCGTGACGCCCCCCGACGAGCCGGCCCGCACCGCCATTCTCGACATTCTGCTGCGCGGCAAGCCGCT
>NZ_BAAGZM010001186.1:0-668 GCF_054778495.1 Hymenobacter agri | reverse complement strand
AGCCCGCCCGTGGGCAGGCCGCCGGCCAGGCCCGCGCCGGTGGCTACGTCGGTGTACGTTGTATCCGTCAGGCCCCGGCTGCGGCCGCGGTCAAGCAGCACATAGTCCACGCTGAAATTGTCGCTGTTGTCGTCGGCGTTGCCGCTGGCCACGAACATGAGCTGGAAATTACCGTGCAGGTACTTGGCCTGGTTCAGGTCAATAACCTGCTGCCGGAAGCCGGTGCGCTGGCGCAGGCCGTTGTAAAACCACTTGCTTTCCCAGGTGCCGGTGTTGGTTTTCACAAACAGCTCCAGCCGTACGGGGTTGCTGGGCGTGCCCGAGCCGGGCACGCCCACAATGCTGCCCGCCTGCCAGGCAAAGCTGAGGTACACCTGGTCGCTGGCCGTGAGGCCGCCTAGGTTAATGGGCTGCGAGGTGAGCGAATCGAGCTGGCCGTTGGGGCTCGAAATCTGGCCGCTGTAGCTCTGCCCGTTGGCCTTGGGGCCGTCGAGCGTGGCCGCGCCGCGGGTGAGCGGCAGCAGCGCCAGCCGGTTGCTCACGAAAGCGCCGCCATTGGCCTGCCATTTCTGCGGATTGGGGCTGCCTTCCAGCGGCTTGGTAAAGTCGTCGAAGAACGGCAGGCTGAGCGCCGCGGTGCGCTGCTGCCCGCGCAGGTTGGCCGTGGG
>NZ_BAAGZM010001185.1:0-669 GCF_054778495.1 Hymenobacter agri | reverse complement strand
GGGCCCAGCACGGTGGCCAGTATGTTGAGGAAGGCCTCGGCCGTATCGGGGCGGCCGCCGGCGGGGCCCCGGCCAATGTGGCGATGCACTTCGCCGGCCCATTCGCCTACCACGGTGGGCGTGCCGGTGGGGCCACTCAGGCCCAGCGCGGCTTCGAGGGTGAAGTAGCGGGGGCGGGTTTCCTCGGCTTCATTTTCGGCCGGCTCCTCTTCTCTCTCATACACCAAGGCCGAAAAATGCGCCTCCATAGTAGCCTGGGGAGCAGGCAGATGCAGCAGCGCAGTGGCGCGGCCAGCCACTTCGTGCCAGGTAAGCCGCAGGCCTTTGTTGGAGATGCGGTCGGCAGGCGACACGTTTTCGGCGGCCTTGTCCCACACGTACAGCAGCAGCTCGCGAGCCAGGTAAGGGTCGGCCAGCTCGCGCCGCACCGCTACCGGGCGGCGCCAGGCCAGCTGCGGCAGCAGCACGTGGGCAAAGTTGTAGGGATGCTGGCGGGCCATGCCGCAAAAGTACGGCCGGGGCGGGTTTCGTCTACTCCTCCCCCATTGCCTTTTCCAGCGCCTGCCACAGCACTTCGGCGCTGCGGGCCCACGAGAAGCGGCCCAGATTCTCCCGGCCCTGCGCCACCAGCTGCTGCCGCAGCGCGGGCTCGTGCCACAAGCGGCCGAG
>NZ_BAAGZM010001184.1:0-669 GCF_054778495.1 Hymenobacter agri | reverse complement strand
ACCGGCACACGCCGTGCCGCCTACGCGGCCATGCTGCGCGCCTGCCGCGACTGGCACCGGCAGCACCGCCGACTGTACACCAACCAGTCGATGATAAACGACTTGTACGGCATCTATTACGCCAACAAAGGCCTGGCCTACCTCAACCCCATCGACGCCCTGCCTGAAGCCACGGTGCGGCACTACCTCTACGAGTCGGTGGGCCTGGAGCCTTGGCTGGGCAGCGAAAATGCCCAGGGCCAGCCCAGCCGGCCGATGGGCAACGCCTACTTCCAAACCACGGCCAAGGGGCTGACCAAGGAGCTGGGCTTTGTGGGCAACTACGGCGAGGTGCTGGACTGGGTGTCGGAGATTTACGAAGCCACCCAGCCTAACCCCGGCCAGCCCGGCGACGAGCGCCTGCGGGCCCAGCTAGAGAAAATAGCCCTGGCCCGCATCCCCTTCCGCTACCAGACCCAGGACTCGGCCGGCTACCGGGCCATGCGCGCCGAAACCCTGGTGGGCTGGCGCGACCACCATTACCCCGGCGACGTAACCTATGTTCAGCGCCCGAGTTGGGACGGCGGCCCCCTGCAAACCGCCACGGCCACCGGCAATGCCCGGCTGTTGGGGTACGCCCGGCAGCAGCTGGCCGACAATCAGTTTTTTGCCGTGCTGCAGGAGCGAATG
>NZ_BAAGZM010001183.1:0-669 GCF_054778495.1 Hymenobacter agri | reverse complement strand
CGAAGCGGCGGGCAGGCGCTGCCGCAGCTTGGCCAGGGCGGCGGCCAGCTCCTCGGCATCAATGGGCTTGAGCAGGTAGTCGAGGCTGTTCACCTTGAAGGCCTGCAGCGCATACTGGTCGTAAGCGGTGGTGAAGATGACCGGGCAGCGCACCTCCACCTGCTCGAATATCTCGAAGCTGAGCCCATCGGCCAGGTTAATATCGAGAAACAGCACGTCGGGCGTCAGTTCCCGCAGCAGGGCCACGGCCTGCGCCACCGACTCGGCCGTGCCCAGCACGTCGAGCGGCTCGGGCTGGCGGGCCGGCAGGTCGGCCAGGCGACGGGCGGCCAGGGGTTCATCTTCGACAATGAGGCAGCGGAGGGGCATGAGGAATAGCAGTAGCGTAATTGAAGCCCCAAAAGAACGTCATGCTGAGCGTAGTCGAAGCATCTCTACCGCGCAACTAATCCCAACGATTGAATTACTGCTGCGGTAGAGATGCTTCGACTGCGCTCAGCATGACGTGCTGTTTATCTCTACCGCTACAGCACCAGCAGCGGCAGCGTCACCACAAACTCGCCGTTTACTTCGCCGCTCACCAGCGGCTGGCTGGTGAGGAAGGCGTAGCGGGCGGCCAGGTTGGCCAAGCCGCGCCCCGACGACTCTCCCGGCGCGAGGCGACGCGGG
>NZ_BAAGZM010001182.1:0-673 GCF_054778495.1 Hymenobacter agri | reverse complement strand
GGCGGGTGCTGCTCGTCGAAGCTAGTGGCATCCTGGTAGGCTTTGGCCAGGGCCAGCAGCTTGCCCTCCTCGTAGAGCTGGCCCATGAAGGTGATGGTGGTGGGCAGGCCGGCGGCAGTGAGGCCGTTGGGTAGCGCCACGGCCGGGTGCCCGGTGAGGTTGGTGAGTATCAGGCTGGCGCTGAACGTGGGCGTGATGTAGCAGTCGAAACCTTTCAATTGCGCGTCCATCTGTTCGATGAGCAGGCTGCGCACGCGCTGGGCCTGGATGTACTCCACGGCCGGAATGAAGCGCGACGAGCGGAAGGTGTTGGGCCAAGCCGAACGGTTCTGCAGCACCATCTGACCGTCGCGGCCCGAGCGGGTGAGGTCGTCGAATGCCGCTGCGCCCTCGGCCGTGAGGATGAAGCGCAGCATCCCCGGCGAGAGCGCCGGCAGCTCCAGCGGCACCAGCTCCACGCCCAGCTTGCGCAATACCTCCAGCGTAGCCAGGTCGTTGGCCTTGGTGGGGTAGTCCTGGTCGAAAGCTCTTTTGATGTAGCCGACGCGCAGCTTTTTGAGGTTGGTACCGAAGGCGTACTCGAAACGGTTGGGGGCCAGCATCGTGGCCGGGTCGCGGGCATCGGGGCCGGCGGCGGTGAGGGCGGCCAGCACGATGGCGCAGTCCTCGGCCG
>NZ_BAAGZM010001181.1:0-676 GCF_054778495.1 Hymenobacter agri | reverse complement strand
CGCGCCCGCGCCCGGAGTGGCGGCCAGCCCGGCGTACCTACGGGCCCAGTCCGTGGCGGCCCGGCGGCTCAGTACCATCCTGGCTTCGCAGCCCGATGTGCAGTTTTTTGCCGAAGGCGGAACCTGTGTGGCCGGCCTGGAGAATACCGTGGCTTTCAAGGCCGTCGACTACGCAGGCAATGGCCTGCAGGTAGACGGGCAGGTGTTCGACGAGCAGGATAAGCCAGTGGCCACGTTTCGCAGCAGCCACCTAGGTATGGGCTCGTTTTCGCTGACACCCATGGCCGGCCAGCGCTACTACGCGGTGGTGTCAGCGGGCACTAGTTCGCTGCGGGTGCCGCTGCCGGTCGTGCAGCCGGCCGGCTACACGCTCCACGTCGTCACGCTGGCCAGCGCATTTCTGGTTACGGTGCAGCACCGGGGTGGCCCGGGCGGCATGGTGTCCTTGCTGGGGCAGGTGCGGGGCCAGGCCGCCTACACCAGCTACGGCGAGCTCAGCGCCGAGCACGAGCTCTACACCACGCGCATTCCAATGAGCCGGTTTCCGGCCGGAATTGTGCAGTTCACGCTCTTTGATGCCCAGGGGCTGCCGCTGGCCGAGCGCCTGGCGTTTGCGGCTGGTACCCCGGGCCTGCGCGTAACGCTCACGCCCGACCAGGCCAGCTACGGGCTGCGC
>NZ_BAAGZM010001180.1:0-677 GCF_054778495.1 Hymenobacter agri | reverse complement strand
CAGTGGCGGGGCCGGCCTGGGCGGACGGCGTTTGGGCGAAGCCGGGGCGGCTGAGGCCCGCCAGCAGCAGAAGGAATAGCAGTGGCCGCATGTGCTTGCATTGGCCCAGCGGCAACGGTGCCGGGGCGGCGCAAGGACTTTAGAGGTTGCCCGGCAGTTGCACGCGGGCCAGGTATTCGCCCAGCCCGGCGGGCTTCTGGAACACGTGAATGAACAGCACGGCTTCCTCGCCGCGGCTGCGCCAGGTTTCGGCGTAGTAGCCTTCCACGGCGTAGAGCACGAGGTCGAAGCTGTCCTTCTGGCGCTCGGCCAAGCACGTGCCGTGCCGGGCCAGGTAGTCGAGCTGGCGGCGCTGGTGCAGGGCTTTGAAGGCGGTGATGGTCAAATCAATGAGCAATGAACAATTGGCAATGAGCAATTGAAAAGGGCGAATGAGCAAAAAAGGGTTCCTACATTGCCGCCAATTGCTCCTTAAAAGTAATTGCTCATTGCTAACTGTTCATTGCTCATTGATTTGAACAAATTCCGTTTTCCGCACCCGCTGGTGCTCATTTGCGGCTTCATCCTGCTGGCGGCGGGGCTGAGCTACGTGCTGCCGGCCGGCGAATTCACCCGCCACCTCGACGCCGAAACCGGGCGGCAGGTGGTGGTGGCCGGCTCCTACCACGCCGTGCCGG
>NZ_BAAGZM010001179.1:0-680 GCF_054778495.1 Hymenobacter agri | reverse complement strand
GGCAGCGTCACGGTGAAAGCGAAAGTGCTGCCCCGGCCTTCCTCGCTGGCCAACGTGAGCGTGCCGCCCAACTGCTCCACCAGCGCCCGGCTGATGCTCAGGCCCAGGCCCGTGCCGCCGTACTGCCGGGCTGTGCCGGCCTGGGCCTGGGCGAAGCTCTCGAAAATGTGCTCCAGCTTATCGGCCGGAATGCCCATGCCCGTGTCGCTCACCCGGAAGCGGACCGTGAGCGTGTCGGCGGTTTCGCCCAGCATTTCGCCCACCACTTCGATGCTGCCGTGCTCGGTGAACTTCACCGCGTTGCTTACCAGATTGATGAGGATTTGGTTGAGACGGTGGGCGTCGCCTACCACCCAGGGGTAGGGGCAACTGATGCGTAGCGGCACGCCTCTGAATGCTAAGCCTTTGGCGGCGGCCTGGGCGGCCAGAGGCTGCACGGCGGCCAGCATCGAGTCGCAGAGGTCGAATGCTACCTGCTCCATTTTTAGCTTGCCGGCCGATATTTTGGCCATGTCGAGCACATCGTTCAGCACGGCCAGCAGGTGCTGGCCCGAGCGCTGCATCAGGCCGAGGAGGCGCTGCTGGTGGGCATCGAGGCGGGTGGTGGCCAGCTGGTCGGCCATGCCCAGCACCCCGTTCAGGGGCGTGCGGATTTCGTGGCTCATGTTGGCCAGGAAGTT
>NZ_BAAGZM010001178.1:0-681 GCF_054778495.1 Hymenobacter agri | reverse complement strand
CGGCGCCGGGCGCCACGCGCACGTCCACGGTATCGCGGAAGGTGCAGCCGCCGGGCACCGTGGTGGTGCCGATGTAGCGGTAGCGGCCGGCGGTGGCGGGCATGGTGGCCAACACGTTGTCGCCGGCAATGCTCTGGCCGTTAGGACCGCTCCACACGGTTGTGTTGCCGCGCGTTACGAGGCCCCAGTTCGTCACCACGCCTACGTCGGCGGGGCCGCCATCTATCACCCACAAGGTCCAGGTGCCGGCCATGGGCGAGTTGCGCAGCTTGGCGAAGCCGGTGGGCTCATCAACCTGCCAGGCACCGGCAAACGGCGAGGTGCCGTTGCTCAGGGCGCGGGCTCCCAGCGAGTCGATAAACACGGTGTTCTGGTAGCCTTGGCCGTTGCCGCCGTTTTGCATGCTCAGCAGCACGCGGCTGCCATCGGGGGCAATGAGGTAAAGAGCCAGGTCGCCCACATACGTGTGGTTGATGCTGACGCGGACGCCGCGCAGGTCGAAAAAGCCTTCGGCAGTGCCCGCTACCGTGAGCGGAATGCGCACACCCGTCGCGTTGTAGTCGGGAATGGCGGTGCTGCCCGTGAACTGGTAGGGTCCCACCAGCTGGTTTTCGAAGGGCCGGCTGCGTAGGCGGGCCGTGCCCCCGGCGCAGGCCACCGAGTCGATACCGGCCGGGGCGG
>NZ_BAAGZM010001177.1:0-689 GCF_054778495.1 Hymenobacter agri | reverse complement strand
GGCTGATGCGCGGCGGCTTCCAGCCGGGCCAGCCCCAGGTAGGCGCGGCACAGGGCGTACGACACGGGCATGCTACGGGCCCGCTCGATGGTTTGCAGGTAGTAGGCGCGGGCCTGCGCGGGGTGCCCACTGCCGGCTTCCACATCGCCGAGTAGGGATAAATCACCGATTTCGCTGTGCCGGTCGCGGAACCGCAGGTCGAACTCGTAGCCTTCGCGCAGGTAGCGCCGGGCCGAGTCCGGACGGCCCAGGTTCAGCCAGGCTTGGCCGATATTGCCCAAAATGGGCGTGAGCAATAGAAAGTCGCGCCGCTGGCGAGCCAGCTTTGTAGCTCGCAGGTAGTAGCGCAGGGCCGCCGGGTAGTTGCCTTGCTCGGCGTAGGCGTAGCCAATGGCGTTATCGGCATGGATGATGCCGCCCGCAAAGCCCACCCGCTCGGCCAGCCGGCGGGCCTGCAGCTGAGTTTGCACCGCCGTGGGGTAGTTGCCGGCCCGCATAAAGGCCCAGCCCAGCATCAGCAGCGAGCGGCACTCGCCGGTAGCAAAATGCAGCTGCCGGGCCAGGGCCAGGCTCTGGCGGCCGTAGCCGATGGCGGCCAGCGGGTGGTCGTCGGTGCGGTCCCAGGCCAGCTGAATCAGGTACTCAACCCGGGTGGTATCGGGGCGGCTGGCGGCCAGCAGGCGCTGCAG
>NZ_BAAGZM010001176.1:0-692 GCF_054778495.1 Hymenobacter agri | reverse complement strand
CCGGCGCGACAACCATAGCACCAGCGGCACGCCCAGCAGCACGCCCAGCAGCAGCGAGCCCGCCGTGAGGCCGATGTGCTGCACGGTTTGCTCGCCGAGCTTGCCGGCCTGCTCGCGCCAGAATGTAAATAGGGCCGTTAGCGTTTCCATGCGGCTTCCTCTCGTTGCAGAGCTTCGCCAAAGGCCGCCATCAGCTGTGCCACGGTGAAGGGTGAAGTGGGTGTTTCGGCCGTCGTTAAAGCTTCCAGTGCTTCGTGAACGGTACTCGACGCCGCGATGGATGTGGTTGACGTGGCCGTTGGATGGCTCCGAAAAACGTCATCCAGCGTAAGCGTGCGCAGCTGCAGCGCCAGCCGCTCAGCCGCAAAAAAGCGGCGCACAAAGTCATTAGCGGGCTGAAATAGCAACTCGCGGGGTGTGCCCAGCTGTTGCACCCGGCCGCCGTCGAGCAGCAGGATGCGGTCGGCCAGCTCGAAGGCTTCCGTCACGTCGTGCGTCACGAGCACCACGGTCTTTGTTTTCAGTTCTTCCAGCTCCCGAAACTCGCGCCGGACGCTGGCCCGGGTAATGGGGTCGAGCGCGCCGAAGGGCTCATCCAGCAGAATAATGGGCGGGTCGGCGGCCAGGGCCCGGGCTAGGCCCACGCGTTGGCGCTGCCCGCCCGAGAGCTGGGCCGGCAGCTGCCCGGCAAA
>NZ_BAAGZM010001175.1:0-694 GCF_054778495.1 Hymenobacter agri | reverse complement strand
CCCAGCCAGCCGGTTACCACGGCCGGCAGCAGCAGCACCAGCGGGTCCAGCATCAGGCCGGGCCACAGCTGCAGGCTGCCGCCGTTCCATACGTACAGCAGCAGCGTGCCCACGTAGAGGCCCGCCGCCAGCACAAACGGCACCAGCCCAAAGCGGCCGGCGGGCTGCTCGGCCTGCGTGTTCAGCCAAAGCAGCGCCCGTACGTTCTCGACGCCGACCCACAGCACCAGCAAAGCCAGCACCACCGCCCCGCCCGTCGAGGCGAAAGCCGCCAGCTGCAACGTAGTTTCCTGGGCCGGCAGCAGGCTTTGGGCGTACAGCAAGCCACTCAGTCCGGCCACGATGGCCCCGATGATGAGCACGCGCCACCGCAGCGACACGCTCTCGGCAAACGCGTGCAGCCCATACGCCGCGCCCCCAATCAGGCCCAGCATCAGGTACAGAAAATACCGCTCACTGGTACCAAACAGACCCAGCGACTCGGTATTGAGCGACAGCAGCAAAAAGATGACCGGCGCCATGCCCGCCACGAAAGCCCCGCGAGCCAGTGTGCTCACCACGGCTACCCAGCCCGCCAGTGCCCCCGCCAGCAGCAGCAAAAACAGCGCCGCCGCCCCGGGCTGGGTATAGGGCCCGCCCACGTCGTGCGTTAGCGTCGTCACGAAGCCGCTGGCCTGCACCGGCAGCTGCACCG
>NZ_BAAGZM010001174.1:0-696 GCF_054778495.1 Hymenobacter agri | reverse complement strand
GACAAGTTTGCCGGCAAAATGATGGCCGTGTGCCTGCGCTACGCCCAAACCACGTTCGAGGCCGAAGACGTGCTGCAGGAAGGCTTCCTCACCGTATTCCGCACGCTGGGCAGCTTCCGCCGCGAGTGCCCGCTCGAGTTCTGGATTCGCCGCATCATGATTAATGCGGCCTTGCGCCAGCACCGCCGCAACGCCCCGCTGGTGGCCGTGAGCGACGGCGACTACCCCGAAACGCTGTCGAGCGAGGAGTTCACGCTCAGCAATTTCAACTTTACCGAGCTGCTGGAGATGGTGCAGGAGCTGGCCCCGCGCTACCGCATGGTGTTCAACCTGTATGCCATCGAAGGCTACACCCACAAAGAAATCGGCGAACTACTTAATATCAGCGAGGGTACCAGCAAGTCGCAGTACTCCCGCGCCCGCGTTATCCTGCAAACCAAATTGGAGCGCCTCAGCGCCCCAACCCGCCATGTCCGCTAATCCTATCGAAAATAACGATACCCCTAAGACCACCGGCAGCCTGGAGGAATTATTCCGTCACCACCTGGGCGAGGAGGCCGCCGTGCCCCCGCGCCCCATGCTGTGGGACCAGATTGACAACTCACTGCTGATTCGGCAGAACGAGCAGTACCGCCGTCGCCTCGTGGCCACGCGCTGGGTGGCCGCGGCCAGCCTGCTGCTGGCCTCGCTGGCCGG
>NZ_BAAGZM010001173.1:0-699 GCF_054778495.1 Hymenobacter agri | reverse complement strand
CGGCCTGCGTGCGCCGGGTGGTGGGGTGCGCCGCATGCGCCGGCGCCGACAGCAGGTAAAACCTGGCCGGGTTGGCCGCATCGGCACTGGCAAAAACCACTTCTTTCGACCCCATGCCCACGTACAGGCAATCCTGGTTGCCCAGCTCGTACACGGTGCCGTCCACTGTCACGGTGCCCGCCCCGCCCACGTTCAGCGCGCCCAGCTCGCGGCGCTCCAAGAAGAAATTGGCTTTCAGCGACTCGGGGCAGGGCAGCGTCAGCCCGGCGCCAGTGGGCTGCGCGCCGCCCACAATCATGCGGTCGTAGTGCGTGTACGTCAGCTCAATGGCGCCCGCCGTGAAGATGTTCTCAATCAGAAAATGCTCCCGTAGCCCGCTCGTGTCGAGCGTAGCCGTTTCGCGGGGGCCAATGGCAAAGCGCTGGGTCATGGAATGGTTGAGTTTTGAATGTTTAGGGTTGAGATTTCGGCGTTGATTTCGTGAGGATTGGCGGAGGTATTTATTCATCACTCAACCCTCAGAACTCAACCCTTTATCGCCCCATCCAGCCGCCGTCGACGGTGAGGATGGTGCCGTGCACGTAGTCGGAAGCGGCCGAGGCCAAAAACACGGCCGGGCCTTTGAAGTCGGCGGCATCGGCCCAGCGGCCGGCCGGGATGCGGGCCAGAATGGCGGCGCTGCGTTCGGCGTCCTGGCGC
>NZ_BAAGZM010001172.1:0-700 GCF_054778495.1 Hymenobacter agri | reverse complement strand
CTGCCCGTGGCGCTGGCCAACGACGCCAACTGCTTTGCCCTGGCCGAAACCCGGCTGGGCATCGTGAAGGAGCGGTTTCCCGAGGCCAAGGTGGTGTTCGGCGTGATACTGGGCACCGGCGTGCGCGGCGGCCTCGTCGTGAACGGGCAGGTGCTGGGCGGCCACCACGGCATCGCGGGCGAGTGGGGCCACAACTACCTGCTCGAAGGTGAGGGCCTGACCTGCTTCTGCGGCAAAAACGGCTGCAACGAAAGCATCCTGGCCGGCCCGGCCCTGGAGCACTACTACGCCACCCACAGCGGCGAGTCGCGGAGCCTGAAGGACATCATGAAGCGCGCCACCTGCGGCTGCGATTCCGTAGCCGCCCAAACCCTGCACCGCCTCACCAGCAACTTCGGCCGGGCTCTGAGCGTGATAATCAACGCCGTGGACCCCGACGTAGTGGTTATCGGGGGCGGCGTGGGCAATATCGACCACCTCTACGACGCGGGCGTAGCCGCCGTGCGCCCCTATATCATTGATAAAGTGTTTGATACGCCCGTGGTGAAACCCCGCCTGGGCGACAGCGCGGGCGTTTTTGGCGCCGCTTATCTCACCGCCTGATGCGCCCCACTCACTACCTGGCGGTCGCACTGGCGTTGGCCCTGGGGGGCTGCAAAGCCGCCGGCCCCGCGCATACCAGCACCGCCGTGGCCAGCGC
>NZ_BAAGZM010001171.1:0-701 GCF_054778495.1 Hymenobacter agri | reverse complement strand
TCTGCCTTCCGGCGCGGGCGCGGGGCAGCTACAGGTGTGCGACGTACCGGGCCGGCGCGTGGGTGGGCAGCGCGTACTTACCCCCAGAGCCGAAGCGACACTGCCCACCATCGGTTGGCCCCCTGGCGTGTATCAGGTGAGTTGGGAGCCCGACCGCCCCGACCAGCCCCGCGCCACCACCCGCCTGCTGTTGCAATAGCGCGGCAGCCTCGGCTTCGGGCTCAATGCAAAGCGAGTGGAAATTTGCACGCTTATGAAACCCGTTTGCATTAAGCGCCGTCTCCTTACCTTGCCGGCCATGACAACGGACTGCGACTTCTTGCTGGTGGGCCACGGCTTGGCGGGCGCCATACTTGCCGATGTACTGCGCGCGCGCGGCCACCGCGTACTGGTATTCGACCCGGGCAAAGCCAACTCGGCCTCCAACGTGGCCGCCGGGCTGATGAACCCCGTGGCCGGCAAACGCTTCGCTCTGAGCTGGCGCGCCGCCGAGCTGCTGCCCGCCGCCATCGCCTACTACCGGGCCCTGGAGCAGCGCTTCGGCCAGCCTTTTTTCACCGAAGCCCCCATCTTCAAGCTATTCGGCTCGCTCGAAGAGCAGAACGCCGTGCTGGCCCGCAGCACCGACCGCCCCTGGGGCGACTTTGTAGCCGCGCTCACGACGACCGACCCGCACCTGCCCGGCGTGCACGCGCCCTTCG
>NZ_BAAGZM010001170.1:0-702 GCF_054778495.1 Hymenobacter agri | reverse complement strand
CGCAGCGCCGGCCGCTGCCGCTTCAGCCAGGCATCAACGGCGGCGGCATCGAGTTCTTCGCCGGGGCGCAGCGGGCCGGCAGTGTCGAGGAGGCGGGCGGTGGGTTGGGTGGGCATAGGGTCAATGATTAGCACGTCAAACTCTCCTCCTTACCAAGGAGGGGATGTTGTCGCTTCAGCGACAACGGGGGTGGTTGTAGGCATTGAACGGTTGGCCTGGGCTTCGTTTGGGTGTCGTTCAACCAATTCAACCACCCCAATTTCAGCTTTGCTGAAATGTCCCCTCCTCATCTGAGGAGGGGAGTTTCGTTCAATTCTTGCCCTTATACTTCGCCAGCTCCACCCTGGCCACCATGGCGCGGTGCACCTCGTCAGGCCCGTCGGCCAGGCGCAGGGCGCGGGCCACGGTGAACAGCGCCGTGAGCGGTACGTCGTGCGACACGCCCGCGCCGCCGTGCAGCTGAATGGCCTCATCCACCACTCGTTGCAGCACATTGGGTGCCACCACTTTAATGGCCGAAATCTCATTCATCGAAGCCTTCACGCCTTGGCTATCGATTTTCCAGGCGGCATACAGCGTGAGCAGGCGGGCCTGGTCGATGGCCATGCGCAGGTCGGCCACGCGCTCGAGGTTGCCGCCCAGGTGCAGCAGCGGCTTGCCGAAAGCCGTGCGCGACAGGCCGCGGGTTATCAGCAGCTCCAG
>NZ_BAAGZM010001169.1:0-703 GCF_054778495.1 Hymenobacter agri | reverse complement strand
CTCACCGTGGCTGGCCTCACGGCGGCACAGCTGGCCGCCGCGCCGGGCGTGGAGTTTGTGGACGTAGCCACCCGCCGCGCCCAGGAGGAGCGCCGGCTGAGCAATTCCGATTTGTCGGTGAATGCCATTACGGCGGTGCACGCCCGCTTTCCCGAGCTCACCGGCCAGGGCCTCACGGCTTCGGTGAAAGAGCAGCCCTTCGACCCCGACGATATTGACCTGAAGGGCCGGGCCGTGAACCCCGGGGCCTTCACCAAGCCCTATTCCGAGCACGCTACGGCCATGGCTACTCTGCTGGGCGGGGCCGGCAACTCCGACCCGCTGGGCCGGGGCGCGGCCCGCGCCGTGCGGCTGGCCACTTCGAGCTTCGCCAACTTCCTGCCCGACGACGGCGCCCAACTCACCCAAGCCGGCGTGTCGGTGCAAAACCATTCGTACGGCGTGGGCAGCATCGAGAATTATTACGGTCTCGAAGCCCAGGCCTACGACCAGCACACCCAGCAGTTTCCGCAGCTGTTGCACGTGTTTTCGGCCGGCAACGTGGGCACGGCGGCCAGCCCCGATGGCTCTTACAAAGGCATTGCCCGGTTCGCCAACCTCACCGGGCAGTTCAAAATGTCGAAGAATACGCTGACGGTGGGTGCCACCGACCCCAGCGGGCAGGTGGCCGCCCTCAGCTCGCGCGGGCCCGCCCACGACGGCC
>NZ_BAAGZM010001168.1:0-704 GCF_054778495.1 Hymenobacter agri | reverse complement strand
TGTGCGTGAAGGTATGGTTGCCGAGCAGGTTGCCCGCCGCGTCGAGCTGCCGCAGCAGCTCCGGCTGCTGCCGCGCCCGCCGCCCGATGCAGAAGAACGTAGCCGGCACCGCGTGCCGCGTCAGAATCTCCAGAATCTGCGCGGTGCCGGGCACCGGCCCATCGTCGAAGGTGAGGGCAATGTGGGGCTGGTCGGCTGGCCCGCGCCATCTGGTGTCGACAAAAAACGATGAGCTGATGCGCGCCGAGCCATAAGCCGCCGCCGCCACGTAGGTCGCTATTGGAAAGGCCAGCCACCACAGTGAGGCATTGGCCCACCACCACAGCGCGAGCACTAGGGCACTGCCACCCACCAGCGCCAGTTGGGCCCGGCGATACCTCAGCATGCCCGAAGCAGCATGAGCGACTGGTGCTTCTGCTGAAAGCGGTTGTAGATGAGAGTGGTACGCGGAGTGCCGTGCTTGGTGCTAGCCAGCAGGTCAGTGCCCAGACGCAGGGCAAAGGCGCTGGCCGTGGGGTACTCGCCGCACAGGTGCTTGAACTTCTGCACCGGCCCGGCGTGGGCGAAATCGGCCAGGAAGCGGCCGATGGCCGCGTCGTTTTCCTGGTCGCCGTTTTCGCCGGTTATTAGCAGGTCGGCCTGGGGCAGGCCGTGCGCGACCAGCAGCTGCCGGGCCACGGCCGCCGCCTTTTCGGGCGTGCCAA
>NZ_BAAGZM010001167.1:0-704 GCF_054778495.1 Hymenobacter agri | reverse complement strand
CCAGGCCGCGCACCACCTGCGGGTCGCGCAGGTGGCCGTCGGCATCCACCACAAACGCCACGTGCACCTTGCCCGACACCTGCCGGTCAAGCGCCGCGGCCGGGTAGTTGATTTTGCGCCCCAGAAAGGCGAGCATGGCCGCGTTGCCACCCGGAAAAGCCGGCATTTCCTCAGCGGTGAAGTAGATGGTGGGTGCCGCCGCGCCGCCTACCGGGGCCCGGTCGCCCTCGGCCTGCGCCACCGGCAGCACCGAAGCCGTTTGGGCCGCCCCCCGGCCGGCCAGCAGCAAAAACCCACTCACGAAAGCACAGTAGCGAAGCAGCATACAGCAAGGATAAAAAACCCGTACACAAAGCTATATCCGCATTTTCGCGACCCAACACCGGCCAAATTACCGTTGTGTGAGGGCTGCATTATCATCCGCTTCGCGGTGGCACCCTGCCCTGATTTTATTGCCCATCAAGGCCAACCGGTCATGTAGTGGCGGTACTCATCGCAAAACGCAAAAAAGCCGGCCCCCACCGGGCCGGCTTTTCCACTTATACTAACCGGATACTTCGACTGCGATAAATAACCGACGGCTTGCCGTGGGCCGTTACTGAGCCACCACGAAGCGCACCGACTGCACGGCTTCGGGCGTAGCCACGGTGGCCACGTACACGCCGGGGGCCAGGTTGGCGGGCAGGGCCAGGCGCTGCGGACCG
>NZ_BAAGZM010001166.1:0-708 GCF_054778495.1 Hymenobacter agri | reverse complement strand
CCCTGAACGTGCAGGCCCTTGGCGCCACACCGCTGCTCTGCGCCGTGATTGGCGACGACGCGGGCGGCGAGCAGCTGCTGAACTTGCTGCACGTCCACGACCTGCCCGCCGACGGCCTCATCCGCAGCGCACACCGGCCGACCACCGTGAAACAGCGCATTCTGGCCCAGGGTCAGCAGCTGCTGCGCATCGACTCGGAGATTGAAACCGACCTCAACGCCGAAGAAGCCGCCCAGCTGCTGGCCGCCTACGACGACTTACTAACCCGCGCCGACGTAGTGATTTTTGAGGATTACGACAAGGGTGTGCTCAGCGAGGCCATCATCACGGAGTGCATTGCCCGCGCCCGGCAGCGCAACATCCCCACGGTGGTCGACCCCAAGAAGAAGAACTTCCTGGCCTACCAGCACTGCACCCTGTTCAAGCCCAACCTGAAAGAGCTGCGCGAGGGCCTGAAGCTGGAGTTCGGCGAGCCCAACACCGACCGCGCCGGCTTCGAGGCCGCCGTGGCCCGGCTGCGTGAGGAGCTCACCCCCGAAATCGTGCTGGTAACGCTGAGCGAATACGGCGTATTTGCTCAGCAGGCCGACCAGAGAACCTACCTGCCGGCCCACCTGCGCACCATTTCCGACGTGTCGGGCGCGGGCGATACCGTCATCAGCATCGCGGCGCTGTGCGTGGCGCTGGGGCGGCCGGCCGCCTTCACGG
>NZ_BAAGZM010001165.1:0-711 GCF_054778495.1 Hymenobacter agri | reverse complement strand
GCGCTGGCCAGCAGCTGCGTGGGCCGGCCTACCGTGGCCCCGCAGCTGGCGGTGCAGCCGCCCGCATCCGTCACCGTTACGGTGTAAGTACCGGCGGCCAGGCCGCTCAGGTTTTGTGTGGTGGCGCCATTCGACCAGAGGTAAGTATACGGGGCAGTGCCGCCGCTCACCGCCAGCGTCATTGCACCATTACTGGCATCATAGCACGTCGTGCCGGTGGCCGAAGCCGTGGCCCGTAGTTGCGTGGGCTCGCTTATCGTGGCCGAGGCGGTGGCCGAGCAGCCGTTGGCGTCCGTCACGGTTACCGAGTACGTACCGGCCGTCAGGCCGCTTAGGCTTTGTGTGGTAGCACCGTTCGACCACCGGTAAGCAAATGGCGCCGTGCCGCCGCTTACCGTCAGCGCCACGCTACCGGTGCCACCGGCGCACTGGGCCGCGGTGGCTTGGGCGCTGGCCAGCAATTGGGCCGGCCGGCCCACCGTGCCGCTGGAAATAGCCGAGCAGCCGTTAGCATCAGTTACCGTTACCGAATATGTACCGGCTGGCAGGGCTGCCAGGTCCTGCGTCGTGGCGCCATTCGACCAGAGGTAAGTATACGGGGCAGTGCCGCCGCTCACGGTCAGGTCGACGGAGCCGTTGGCCGCCTCGTAGCAGGTGGCGTCCATCACCTGCGAGCTGGCGCGCAGCTGGGCGGGCTCGCCCACGGTGGCG
>NZ_BAAGZM010001164.1:0-712 GCF_054778495.1 Hymenobacter agri | reverse complement strand
GCGGCCACGCTCTACCTCGTGATGCAGCTGGCGCAGCAGCTGGGCGGCGGCTGGTTTGCAACCGCGCTGGCGGGCACCTGCTACCTGGGCACGGCCTTTGCCCGGCTCAACCTGCTGTTTCAGCCCAACTCGTTCGAGGTGTTTGGCTTTGTGCTGGCCCTGTATGGG
Organism: Hymenobacter agri; assembly: GCF_054778495.1. Lineage (NCBI taxonomy): Bacteria > Pseudomonadati > Bacteroidota > Cytophagia > Cytophagales > Hymenobacteraceae > Hymenobacter > Hymenobacter agri. The sequence continues at coordinate 544 of NZ_BAAGZM010001164.1, read as the reverse complement.
CTGGTGGTGTACCAGCAAACGCAGCGGCCGCGCTGGCTGTATGTGCTGGGCCTGGCCCTCGGGCTAGGTTTGCTGAACAAGTACACCACGCTGTTTTTCATGGCTTCATTGGGCGGTGCACTGCTGCTCACGCCCGCGCGCCGCCTGCTGCTCAGTTGGCACTTCTGGGGCGCGGCGGGGCTGGCGCTGCTGCTCTGGGCGCCCAATCTGGCCTGGCAACTCCGCCACGGCATCCCGTTCCGGCACCACATGCAGCTGCTGCACGATACCCAGCTGGTGCACGTCGATGCCGCCGAGTTCTGGAAGCTGCAGCTGCTGATGTGCGTGGCGGCTGTGTGGGTGTGGGTGCCAGGGCTGCTGGCGCTGTTTTTCAGCCCCTGGCTGCGGCCCTACCGGGCAGTGGGCTGGGTGGCGGTGCTGGGCGTGGGCCTGCAGGCGGTGCTGCATGGCAAGGCGTACTATGCGCTGGGGTATTATCCGGTGCTGTTCAGCTTCGGAGCGTGCTGGTGGGCGCGGCGGCTGGCGGGCCTGTCGCGGCCCCGGG
>NZ_BAAGZM010001163.1:0-713 GCF_054778495.1 Hymenobacter agri | reverse complement strand
GTGCGCGTCACCTACCGCGGCGCGGTGGGGCAGTGGCTGGTCGAGCCGCTGGCCTTCAGCTTGCGGCTTTGAACTGGCCGGCCGGTGCGGGGCAATTGGGAATGTTCCAGCCCGGCACGGGGTCAGTGGGCAGCGTCAGCGGCTGGCCCAGAAATTTGCCAATGGCCGCCAGCGTTGCCTCGGGCGCGGTGAGGTGCGGGTAATGCCCGCTGGTGTCGATGATAACCAATTGGCTGTCGGGTAGCTGCTCGTGCAGGTAGTAGCCCACACCCAGCGGCACCATCACATCGCGGGCGGGTTGCACAATGAGGGTGGGCGTGCTCAGCAGCGGCAGCGCCAAGCGGCTGTCGTTGAAGAACGCCACGCGGGCCAGGTGGCGCAGCACGCCGGGGTTGGTGCTGGCAAAGCTGCCCGACAGGGCCATTATCAGGTCGGGCCGGGTGGCGTCGCCCACCGCCACGGGCGCGAAAGCCTGTGCCCAGTCGGCCTGGTTGCTTTCGAGGCTGGTGAGCAGCTCCTCCACGTCGGCCGCCTCGAAGCCGCCCGCGTAGTCGCGGCCGTTCAGGAAGCGGGGTGAGGGAGCCAGCAGTACCAGACGGGCAAAGCGGGCGGGCTCGCGCACGGCTGCCAGCACCCCAATCATGGCCCCGATGGAGTGGCCGATGAGCACGACGCCCGTGAGGTCGAGCGCGCGCAGCACGTCGAGCAAATCG
>NZ_BAAGZM010001162.1:0-714 GCF_054778495.1 Hymenobacter agri | reverse complement strand
GCACCACCGCCGTCGGCAGCGTCGACCAACTCGACCTCGATGCGGCCGGCGCCTGCGAGCTGGCCGCCGCCAACCTGCGCGTCCGCAACGGCAAAGTCACCATCGCCGGTATGTGCAAAGCCCGCCTCAACATCACCGAGAGCCTGAAGGGCGACGCCGTGGGTGCCAGCGAAATAGCCTACAGCGGCCAGCCCGCCACGGTGAAAGTCGACGCCACGGGGCCATCCAGCATCAAACGTTTGTAGTTCGCCGAATTTCTATTCCGAAATACAACTACGCAGGCAACCTTCGCCGTATAGCTGCATCTATCCCCCCGAAAAAAGAAAAAAAAGAAGCCAGGCTTAGTTTGGTGAGTGAACGAGGCCTCCTTCCGGAGCCAGTCCTTTGGCCGCCCCCTGCTGCAACAGGAAGGCCAGGGCTGGCTCCATTTCGTTTTAATAGCCTGTATATCCGTATTTAAAACAACTGCATCTTCAGGCAACCGCTTCGGCCAAAGGCGCATCTGTGTGGGTGAATCCTCCACTTTTCCGCCCCATGAAAGCGAAGCTCCTTCTATTTCTGCTGCCTCTTACTGCCTCCTTCGGCACTACCGTGGCCCAGACTGCCGCCCCCGCCTACCCGCAGCTGCTGGCCCGCGCCGAAACCGAGCTGCAGGCCCACGACCCCTGCGCCGCCACCGCCACCTTCGAGCAGGCCTTCGCCCCCGACAGTACC
>NZ_BAAGZM010001161.1:0-715 GCF_054778495.1 Hymenobacter agri | reverse complement strand
ACGCCCGCCAGCGCGGGCCAGAAGCTGCTGAAAAACAACAATTCCAGGCGCAGGCGCAATGGCAGCCCGGCCACGCCGCGCAACCAGCGCTGCCGCTGCCGCAGCAGCGCGGCCCAGGTAGGCATGGGCAACGAATCGGCCCGCACCCCGGCCTCGAACACTTGCCGGAAGCCAAACCCGGCCGCCAATACCGCCTGAAACAGCGCAAAATCCTCGGTGACGGAAAATGGCAGGGCCTCGTAGCCGCCGGTGGCTTCGTAGGCGGCGCGGGTCACGAGCATGTTGTTGCCCATGGCCGTTACGGGGCGGCCCAGGTCGCTCACCACCTGCACCATGCTCAGCGAAAGCAGCCAGTCGAGGCCCTGCAACTGATGAAACAGCCGCGCGCCCCGCACGGCCGTGATGCCCGTAACCGTGCCCTCGACGGGCCCGCCGTGCGCCAGCAGCCCGGCTATCCAGGTGGCGGGCAGGCTGATGTCGGCATCGGTGATGAAGAAATACTCGGTACCAGCCCGGCGCGTGAGGTGGGCCAGTACGTTGGCTTTGCCGCGGGCCCGCCCCAGGTTTTCGGTGATGGGAATGACTGCGAACTGGCCCGCAAAACCCTGCATGGCGGCTTCGGCAACGGCGGCGGTGCCGTCGGTGCTGCCATCGTCGCCCACCAGCACCTCCAGCAACCCGGCCGGATAGTGGAGGGCGCGCAGGCTGGCGAGGC
>NZ_BAAGZM010001160.1:0-715 GCF_054778495.1 Hymenobacter agri | reverse complement strand
CTACCTCCGGCTCGGGCGCGGCAACCGGGCGCGGCACGTTGGCGCGGCGCGGGGCATCGGTAGGACGGAGCGTATTGGCGGCCATCGGCAGGAGTTATTTTCGGATTGCAACCCGCAATTTAGCACTTCGGGCGCGGCTATTCAGCGCGACTTCGGCGGCGTCAGCTTCCTCAGGCCGACGGTTCACGGCCTCAAACGGCTTGCTTTCATTGCCGAAGAAGTCTTTTTCGACCTCGCCGAAAAACTTGCCCTTCGCGATGAAGTTTTTCACCAGCCGGTCTTCCAGCGAGTGGTAGCTCATCACCACCAGCCGGCCGCCGGGGCGCAGCACGTCGGCCGTTTGCAGCAGCATTTCCTGCAGCGCCTGCATTTCCTGGTTCACCTCAATGCGCAGGGCCTGGAAAACCTGGGCCAGATACTTATTCTCCTTGCCGCGCGGCGTGCAGGGCTGAATGGCTGTCTTCAGCTCGGCTATAGTTTCGAGGCGGCGGCCGCGGCGGGCGGCGCCCACGGTGGCGGCCAGCGTGCGGGCGTTAGTTACTTCGCCGTACATGCCGAAAATGCGGTGCAGGTCGGCTTCCTTGTAGTCGTTGAGGATGTCGGCGGCCGTGAGGGGGCCGTCGGGGTCCATGCGCATGTCCAGCGGGCCGTCGAAGCGGGTCGAGAAGCCGCGCTCGGGCGTGTCGAATTGGTGCGAGCTCACGCCGAGGTCGGC
>NZ_BAAGZM010001159.1:0-731 GCF_054778495.1 Hymenobacter agri | reverse complement strand
CAGAACCAGCCCGCGGCCCTGCTGCGCCTGGCGCTGGGCCTGGCCGTGCCGGCCATGCAGGGCTACGCGGTGGGCAAAATGTTTGTGCGCTACGCCTGGGACCTGATTACCGACCACACCGCTTTTCAGCAAGTGGCCGCCCTGGGCGAACTTTGACGCCCCGCGTTACTGCGCTTAATGAGGAATTCCCGGTCGATAATTCCTCACACCTTATTCCTCATTGCAAGAAGTGAAACTTCCCTACGAACGTCCTGCCCTGCGCAAGCTCACCGCCGGCCCCTTGGGTAAGTTTGGCCCCCGGGCCGGCACGCCGGCGGTCGAAACGCTGGATGGCGTGCGCGTTGATGCGCTGGTGGCGCAGTTTGGCTCGCCGCTGTTTGTGCTGAGCGAGCGGCAGCTGCGGCGAAGCTACCAGGCCGTGCAGCGGGCGTTTGCCACGCGCTACCCGGCGGTGCAGCTGGCGTGGTCGTACAAAACCAACTACCTGAATGCCGTGTGCCGCACCTTCCACCAGGAAGGGGCCTGGGCTGAGGTGGTGAGTGGCATGGAGCTGGAAAAAGCCCTGCTGAACGGCGTGCCCGGCCCGCATATTCTCTTCAACGGCCCGGGCAAGCGCCGCGCCGATTTAGAGCGGGCCTGCGCGGTCGATGCCGTCATTCACCTCGACAATGCCGACGAGCTGCACCTGCTGCTGGGCGTGGCCGAAGGCCGCCCGCAACGGCCCCGCGTGG
>NZ_BAAGZM010001158.1:0-734 GCF_054778495.1 Hymenobacter agri | reverse complement strand
GGCGGCGAGGCGAGCGGCCCGCGCGGCGCGCACAATTTCTTCGCGCACGCGCACCGCAATCAGGTTGTCGAGGCGGTTCACGGCCTGGCGGCGCTCCTCCAGCTCCTGGCGCAGGCCCTGTTCCTGCTGGCTGAGCTGCTGCACCATCTCGTCTTCCTTCGACTTCAGGTTGAGTAGGTTGCGGTTTTCGGTGAGTTGGCTGTTGAGCAGGCTGCTTTTGCGCTGCTGCTGCTTGGTGAGGCCGTTCAGTTGCTCGTGCAGGCGGTACTGCGTGCCCACGATGCGGGCGGCCTGCCGCTGCCGCTCCTCAGTGTACTGCCGGATGTAGCGCAGCCGCAGCATGAACTGGTTGAACGAGTCCGACGCAAACAAAAACATGATGCGGTTGAACCCGTTGGCCGTTTTGGAAGCCGTGTAAAGCAGCCGCGCGTACTCGGCCTTGAGCTGGGCCAGCGTCTGCTGGGTTTGCACTACCTGGCGCACCGTCTGGTGCACGTTGGTTTCGATGCCTTGCAACTGGGTCGAAATCCCGCGAATCACCTGTTTTTTCACCGTCAGCTTTTCGCTGATGATGTTGAGCTGGCCCAGGCTGACCTTCTTCTTGGCTTGCGTCTGGTCGAGGGCCTGGCTGGCGCGCTCCATCTGGCGCAGGTTGGCCAGACGCTCGCGCTCCAGTTGCTCCTTGCTTTTGCCACGGGCGCTGCCGGTGCTGGCGCGGCGCGCGGGCTGGGTGC
>NZ_BAAGZM010001157.1:0-737 GCF_054778495.1 Hymenobacter agri | reverse complement strand
CCGGCGGCCGTTGCGCGGGCTGGCCAGGCCGCGCACCTTTATCTGCACGCCGGCCACTTTGCCCGCCAGCTGGGATTCTACCGCCGGGGCCGCGACGGTGGCCGTCGAATAGCTCACGCTGGATTGTTTCTGCTCGATACCATGGGCCGTCACTACTACTTCGTTCAGCTGTCGGTTGTCGGCCTGCAGGGCCACATCCAGCGTGTGATGCACGCCCACGCGCTTCTCCTGCGGCAGGTAGCCGATGTAGTTGAATAGCAGCACGGCCTTACCGGCATTGGGTACCCGCAGCGAATACTGGCCCTGCGCATCGGTAGTGCAGCCCAACGTGGTGCCTTTGACGAGGACGGTAATACCGGGCAGTGCCTGGCGGCTGGCGCGGTCAATCACCCGGCCCGATACCACCCAGTCTTTAGTGGTGTTTTGCGCGGGACCGGACTTAGGGCTTTTTTGAGCCATTGCGGTCGGTGGGGCCAGCAGCAAGGTCAGCAGCGGGAGCAACAGCAGGTTCTTCATGGCAGCAGATTTTTGAAGGTGAAACGTGCTGACCTGATGCCGCCCCCTGGCCCGATTACACACGCCGCCCGAAAAGAACCTTGGGGCACGCCGCCCGACCATCTGCCCGAATTGCCCTAACTTCCCACCCTCATGTTTTTCCGCCGCCCGCCTGCGCCCGCTGCCGCCGCGCCACTCTCCGACCAGGAGCTGCTGGCCCGCTACCGCGCGCACGGCGACGT
>NZ_BAAGZM010001156.1:0-741 GCF_054778495.1 Hymenobacter agri | reverse complement strand
TGCTGCTCGAAGCCGCCGACGCCGTGGGCGGCCGCGTGCGCACCGACCTCACGCCCGAAGGCTTCCGGCTCGACCGCGGCTTCCAGGTACTGCAAACCAACTACCCCGAGGCCCGGCGCATCTTCGATTACGGCGCGCTGAATTTGCAGGCCTTCCGCTCCGGGGCAGTCATCCGGCTGCCTAACGGCACCGAAACCACGCTGCAAAACCCTTTGCAACATCCGCTCGCGGCGTTTTCGGCCCTTACCTCGCCCATTGGCACGCTGTCCGACAAGCTACGTATCCTCAGCCTGGTGCGCCACGTGATGAAGCACACGCCTGAGGAGCTGCTGGCCCGCCCCGCCACCGACACACTCACTTTCCTGCGGCGCTACGGCTGGAGCGAGCAGATGATTGACAGCTTCTTCCGGCCCTTCTTCGGCGGCGTGTTTCTCGACCGCGGGCTCACCACGGCCAGCAACTTCTTCGAGTTCATCTTCCAGCAGTTCGTGACTGGCGATGCGGCCATTCCGGCCCTCGGCATCCAGGCGCTGCCCGAGCAGCTGGCGGCCCGCCTGCCGGCCGGCTCTGTGCGTTTAAATACGTCGGTGGCCGGCATTGTCGATGGCAGCCAGGTGCGGCTCACCACCGGGCAGGTGCTCCAGGCCTCGGCCGTGGTACTTGCCACCGATGGCCTGACTACTCTGCGCCTGCTGGCCGGCCGCAGCGGCAACCCCGACGACGCTCCTGTGGCCGAAGCGG
>NZ_BAAGZM010001155.1:0-742 GCF_054778495.1 Hymenobacter agri | reverse complement strand
CGCCAAACCGCCCCGCGCCCCGCGCGGCCCGCTTCCCGGCGTGGGCAACCTGCTGAGTTTGCTGCGCGACCGCCGCTTCCACCTGTTTGTGGGCTTCGGGTTGCTGCTGGGCAGCCTCTACCTCACCATTGCCTTCACGTCATTCCTCTTCACCGGCCACGCCGACCAGAGCGTGGTGGGCGCCATGAGCACCATCCCGGTGAAGGAAGCCGGCGCCGAATCGCACAACTGGCTGGGCCTGCTCGGGGCCTGGGCCGCCGAGTTGTTCATCTACAAGCTGTTCGGTGTGGCGGCGTTTGCGCTGATTCCGGTGGTGTTTTTCCTCGGGTATAAGATTGTGTTCCGCACCACGCCGGTGTCGGTGAGCTATACGCTGGCGCTGGGCCTGTTCACGATGGCCTGGCTGAGCGTGCTGCTGGGCTACGTAGTGGTGAGCCTCGACGGGGCCGACCCGGTGCTGGCCCATCGCCTCGACTTTCTGTGCGGCGGCGTGGGCTTCGAGGCCGCTTCGTGGCTCAATAGCCTCATTGGCTGGGGCACGGTGCTGCTGCTGGCCTTCGTGCTGATTTCGTTCGTGGTATTCTTCTTCAATGTGACGAGCCTGAACCTGGGCAGCTTCCGCCGCCTCAGCACCGAAGACGACCCTGAGGAAGACGCCGAGCTCGAAGCTGAAATCGCAGCCGAACAGGCTGCCGCCGCGACTCGCCCGGCTCCGGCGCCCGCCGTTCCCGCCGCGCCAGCC
>NZ_BAAGZM010001154.1:0-744 GCF_054778495.1 Hymenobacter agri | reverse complement strand
GCGTGGCCAACACGGCGGCCGGGCAGGCCCCGGCCCACCGCTACACCCAGCCGGGGCAGTACACCGCCCGGCTGCGGGTCACGGCAACCTCGGGGCAGGTGTTCACCACCACGCAAACGGTAGTGATTTGGCCGCTGCCGGTAGTGTCTTTTGCCCTTGTCGATTCGACGCTGTGCTACGGCACCGAGCGTCTGCTGAACCCGGGCGCCCAGCCGGCCGGCAGCACTTTCCGTTGGCAGGACGGCAGTACCGGCCCCGAGCTGCGGGCGGCCCGCGCCGGCCGCTATGAAGTCGAAGTCACCAACGCACAGGGTTGCCGTGCCCGGGCGCATCTCAGCTTGCGGGTGGTGGATTGCCCGGGCACGCTCCCCAACATCATCACGCCCAACGGCGACCGCCAAAACGATGCCTTCGTGCTGCCCGGCCAAGACCCCAGCCATTGGAACCTGACCGTTTACAGCCGCTGGGGCCAACGCATCTATCAGCGCGACGGCTACGATAATAGCTGGGACGCCGCTGGCCATGCGGCTGGCCTGTACTATTATTTGCTCCATAATGCCAGCACCGGCCAACAGCTAAAGGGCTGGCTGGAAGTAGTGAAATAATTCGCTATCGGCCTTTTTTTGCGTTGCCGCCACCTAGCGCCTGCTACAGTCGCGCCCACAGCCCGCGCACGTCGGCCGGGCCCGGCAGCAGGTCGGCCCAGGTGGCCCCAATGGCGCGGCGGTAGTGGCCAAACAGGTA
>NZ_BAAGZM010001153.1:0-745 GCF_054778495.1 Hymenobacter agri | reverse complement strand
CGGCGCTATCGGGCAGCACCCGGCGCACAAACACGGCCGGCGCGGGCGCGGCCAAATCGCCGCCCGGCCGGTACGAGCCCGTGATGCCCACCACGCGCCCCTCACTGAACTCCTTGGGGTTAGAAGAATGGCTGGAGCGCACCACCTGCCCCAGCGCCGGCCCGCTGCCAAACAGCGCCTGCCGCAGCTCGCGGTTGATGATGATGGGCGGCAGCTTGCCGGCATCGTCGCTTTTGTCAAACCAGCGGCCCTCCAGCAGCTCCAGGCGCAGCAGCGGCGCAAAATGGTCATCGGCCTGCACCTCGGCCCCGCTCACCAACGGCTTGTTTTCGACGCGAATGTTGCTGCTCATGATGTAGCCCGAAAACGGCGTACTAAAGGCGACCAAGCTCACATCGTCCACGCCCGGCGTGGCGCGCAACTGGGCCAGCAGGTGGCGCAGGGTGGGGTTCTGGGGCGTTTGGTCGTTGTTGGTGGTGAGGCGCATCTCCCACACGTTGTCGTAGGCAAAGCCCGGCGGCTGGCGCAGCGCCAGGGCCACCACCGCCACCAGGCTGCCCAGCCCGAATAACACGACGAACGATAGAAACAGCTCGGCCATGAGCAGCGCATTGGCCCGCTTGCGGTTCCAGATGAGGGTGAGAAGGTGACGGAACATAGCAGTAGCGCGGACTTTTAGTCCGCGAGTGAATGAGTAGCCAGCAAAATATTTTTCGATTGGGTCGCGGACTAAAAGTCCGCGCTA
>NZ_BAAGZM010001152.1:0-746 GCF_054778495.1 Hymenobacter agri | reverse complement strand
AGCGGCTCGCCGTGGCTGGGGTTGGGCAGCAGCACGTAGGGGCTGGCGGTGCCGGAAACGTAGAGTATCGGGCTGAACTGCGTGCCACCGCTGAGGTCGCGCTGACGCAGGCGGTAGTAGGCGGCCGCGGGCGCGTCGGTATCGTCGTAGCCGTAGGTGGCGGGGGCATTGCCGCCGCGGGCCGAAACAGTGGCGAGGCGGCGGAAATCGGAGCCGGTGGCCGATTTTTCGAGGTCGAAGCCGGCGTTGTCTTTTTCCATCGCGGTGGCCCAGCTCAGGCGTACGGTGCCAGCGCTGGTGCGGCGGCCCTCGAAGCGCGTGAGCGTGACGGGCAGCGGCGTGGTGCTGTTGCCAATGGCGAAAGCCGAGAAGGTGCTCACGCCGCTGCGGGTGGCCGTGAACGGCCCGCTGCCGGTGATGGTGGCGCGGCCGATGGCCGCCCACACGTTGCCGGTGTTCGCATCATTATGGTATAGCGTGCCCTGGCTGGGGACGAAGCCGGGGTTCTGGTTGGCGGCGTTGTACTGGAAGGTCATATTCACCACCGGACCGGTGCCCAGGGTGGGCGTGGCTTCCCAGGTGCGGTTCACGAATTCGTTAGCGCGGGCGTAGGGGGCGCCGCTGGTGCCGTTGGCCAGCACGCCGCTGAAAGTGCGGACCTGGAACTAGGTACCGGTGCCGCTGTTGGCCAACGTGAGGGGCGTGAACGAGGCCGCCGTGCCCACCGGGAACGCCACGGCCGAGCC
>NZ_BAAGZM010001151.1:0-747 GCF_054778495.1 Hymenobacter agri | reverse complement strand
GCCAGCTGCGCACTGCGCGGCCAGCAGCAGCGCCGCGCCCGCCGTCCGGGCCGTGAGGGAGGAGGTAGGTAAGATTCGCTTCATGGGAATTCTGATGGAGGTGGGAATGAATTCGTGGTTTGGGAAGCGAAGTAGCGGGGCGATTTAGAATACATTTGGAAGATTTGGAATTTTTCAGAAAATAGTGAGTGTGCGCTTACTTATTTGATTTGATGCGATGTAAAAAGCACGTCATGCCGAGCGCCGCCTAGGCATCTCGCGTGCAGCAGTAATTCAATCGACAGGATTTACTACTGCACGCGAGATGCTTCGACTCCGCTGCGCTCCACTCTGCATGACGTTCTGCTACTCCGCAAGGCCCTACCTTGCCCTTCTTTCTCCCCTGTTCCAAAATGAAACTGCTGCTCGTTGAAGACGAACCGGCCCTGCTGGCCAGCGTGGTGAGCTACCTGCAAGCCCAGCACTACGTGTGCGAAACGGCCACCACCTACGCCCAGGCGCAGGAAAAAATGGCCCTGCACGACTACGAGTGCATCGTGCTCGACCTGACGCTGCCCGGCGGCGACGGCCTCGACCTGCTACGCGAGCTGCAAAAGCAGCAGAAGGCGGCCGGTGTCATCATCACCAGCGCCCGCGCCGCCGTCGACGACCGCATCGAAGGCTTCGAGCTGGGGGCCGACGACTACGTGAGCAAGCCTTTCTACCTGCCCGAGCTGAGTGCCCGCATTGCCGCACTGGTGCGCCGCC
>NZ_BAAGZM010001150.1:0-750 GCF_054778495.1 Hymenobacter agri | reverse complement strand
GCTTTTGGCGGCATTCAGGCCCACGTCGGCCAGGCGTTTTTTCTGGGCCACGTCGAGGCCCGGCTCCAGCAGGCGGGCGGCATCAACGGGCGTGCCGCCCAGGCTGGGGAAGCTGGGCAGGAACAAGGCCCCGGCGGCTAAGCCCGAGAGGCCAACAAAGTCGCGTCGTTTCAAAAGTGCGTAGGAATTCGGGTGATGTGGAAAGCAGATTCGTAAAGATGGGACGAAATCTTAACCAAAAAGACAGAAAGGCAAGTCGAACGTTGCGTTCAAATTGAGAATAAAAAGAGGGTCATGATAAGCGCAGCCGAGTTATCTCGCGTGGGGTGGTAATCCTTGTTCCTAGCGATTGAATTACCATTGCACGCGAGATGACTCGGCTGCGCTCGGCATGACGTTATTTGCTCAACCTCTCCCAGCGCGGACTCGCAGAGTCCACGCTATAATTCCCACCCGCCATGTCCACCGAAACGCACTACCGCGCCTGTAACCTCTGTGAAGCCATCTGTGGCCTCGAAATCAAACACGAAAACGGGCAGGTGCTCGGCATCGCCGGTGACGCGCAGGACCCGTTCAGCCGCGGCCACATCTGCCCCAAAGCGGTGGGGCTGAAGGATATTTACGAAGACCCCAACCGTCTGCGCCGCCCCCTGAAACGTACCGCCGCCGGCTGGCAGGAAATCGACTGGGACACGGCCCTCGACGAAGTGGCCGCCGGCCTGCGCCGCCAGCGCGCCGCCCACGGCCCGC
>NZ_BAAGZM010001149.1:0-750 GCF_054778495.1 Hymenobacter agri | reverse complement strand
CGGCCGTCGACTCGGCCCGGCTGGAGTGGCTGCGCACCCCGCCCACCCTGCGCGACCTCGTGTGCGACCGCGTGGGCTGCTTCGAAACTGAGGTGCCGCACCAGTTCAACAACTCGGTGATGGCCTACGTGACCTTGTTCACGGCCCGCAACCGCAGCTACCTACAGCGCGTGCTGGAGCGCGAGCAGTACTACTTCCCGATTTTTGAGAAATACCTGGCGCAGTACAACCTGCCCACCGACCTCAAGTACCTGGCCGTGGTGGAGTCGGCCCTGATTCCGACGGCCAAGTCGCCGGTAGGCGCCACCGGCCTGTGGCAGTTTATGGGCCCCACCGCTGGCGACCTGCGCCTGAAGCGCGACGAGTGGATTGACGAGCGCATGCACCCCGAAAAGGCCACCGAAGCGGCCTGCAAGCACCTGCGCTACCTCTACGGCATCTTTCACGACTGGGAGCTGGTGCTGGCGGCCTACAACTGGGGTGCCGGCAGCGTGCAGCGCGTGATGCGCCGCACCGGCAAAAAGACCTTCTGGGACCTGTACCCGCACATGCCGGCCGAAACGCGCAACTACGTGCCCACCTTCACGGCCATCATGTACAGCATGAAGTACGCCGAGGCCCACGGCCTGCGCACGCCCACGCTGCGCTACCAGTACGCCGAAACGCTCGATACGCTGGGCCTGCGCGGCCAGGCCTTCGACCTGCGCCGCCTCAGCCGGGCCTGCGGCTACTCCGACTCGCTCTACCTTA
>NZ_BAAGZM010001148.1:0-750 GCF_054778495.1 Hymenobacter agri | reverse complement strand
CCGCCGCCCGGCCGCCGGCCCGGATGCCGACACTCCGAACCTCCTGTACTGATTCTGAACGGCCGGTTACTGCCGACTCCCATTCGTTTTTCTGCTATGAAGCTGCGTGCTCCACTTTCTCTGGCCACCATTTTCGCGCTACTGCTGCTCATTCTGCAGGTGCGGCTGTGGGTACCCAACTTCGATACCCACAACGTGACGGCTATCCTGACCTGGGATGCCATGGGGTACTACCTCTACCTGCCCGCGCAGTTCATTTACCACGATTTGCGGCACCTGGCCTTCATTCCGCAGATTTTGCAGGAATACAACCCCACGGGCGGCTACTACCAGGCGTTTCAGGTGCACGGCGGCCCGCCCGGCGATATGGTGATGAAGTACCCCATCGGCCTGGCCATCATGAACACGCCGTTTTTCTGGCTCGGCCATTGGGCCGCCGGCCTGTGGGGCTACGCCCGCGACGGCTTTTCGGCACCCTACCAGATGGCCATTGCCATGGGCGGGGTGGTGTATGCGCTGCTGGGCCTGGGCCTGCTGCGGCACGTGCTGCTGCGCTACGTGTCCGATGCCGTGACGGCCCTCACGCTGGGAATGCTGGTGATAGGGTCCAACTTTCTGCACTACGCCGCCATCGACGGGGCCATGGCCCACGTGCCGGGCTTTGCCCTCTACGCGCTGCTGCTGTGGCTCACGGTGCGCTGGCACGAGCGGCCGGGCCGGGGCTGGGCGGCGGCCATTGGCCTCACGCTG
>NZ_BAAGZM010001147.1:0-751 GCF_054778495.1 Hymenobacter agri | reverse complement strand
CCACGCCGGCCAACGCCCCGCTCGACAGCGCTTTGCTGAAGCGCACGTATGGCCTGATGCATACGGCCGCCGAAATGGCCGCCCTCTACGAGGAAGAAAAAGCGGTGGCCGCCCGCTACGTGCACGCCACCGCCCGCGGCCACGAGGCCGTGCAGCTGGCCGCCGCTTTCCTGCTGGAGCAAACCGACTACGCCGCCCCATACTACCGCGACGACGCCCTGCTGCTGGGCCTGGGCCTGCGCCCCTACGAGTTGATGCTCCAGCTGCTGGCCAAGGCCGACGACCCTTTCAGTGGCGGCCGCACGTACTATTCGCACCCCTCGCTGCGCCGCCCCGGCGTGCCGATGATTCCGCACCAGAGCTCGGCCACGGGCATGCAGGCCATTCCGGCCACCGGCGCAGCCCATGCGCTGGCCTACTTTGAGAGCCAGCAGCTCGCCGTGCCGCGCAGTGAAGAACTGAATGCCGAAGCAAAGCCCTTGGTGCTATGCTCGATTGGTGATGGCGCTATGACCGAGGGGGAAGTGGCCGAGGCGCTGCAAATGGCTATTCTGCACCAATTGCCCATCGTGTATCTGGTGCAGGACAACGACTGGGGCATTTCGGCCACCGGCCGCGAGATGCGCGCCATGAGCGCCTACGAGTTTGCCGCCGGCTTCCCCGGCCTGCGCCGCCTGCAGGTGGACGGGGCCGATTTTGGCTCGTCTTACACGGGCCTGAGCGAGGCGTTTGCCCATGTGCGCGCCCGACG
>NZ_BAAGZM010001146.1:0-753 GCF_054778495.1 Hymenobacter agri | reverse complement strand
GGAGTCGCCATCGCCGCGTCGGCCTCGCCGTTGAAGGCTCGCACGGCCGCATCGTGCTGGTGAGCCACGCTCGTCACCACCAGCACGCCATCGGCCGCCGCAGCTCCAAAGCGCTGCACGGCCTTCTCACCCTTGAACACGCTGATGTTAGCAATGTTGTTCGGGCCAATGTCGTTGATGTTGCCCGCGTAGCGCTGCCCGTCGAGGTACACCAGCGGCGGCAGCTTCGGTGCGGCAGCTGGGGCGGCCGGGCCCGCCACCGGCTGCTCGGCGGCGTTGAAGTACAGCTTGCGCTTTTCTCCGGTAGAAGTCGTTACGTTGGCGAAATACTGTGCGTGCGGCACTTTCACTGCCGGTAGGCTGCTGGTCAGCCAGCTATTGAGTGTACTGCCCGGGTAAGTACGGGCAATGTACGCCTTGATGCCGTCGGGCAGTTGGTGGGCAGGCACCTGACTGTGGTTGGTCCGCACGGTCGTTTCCACTTTGAAGTGGGCGTCGGTAGCGCCGGCGGCGTCCACCTTTTGGTTCAGCGCCCGCACGTCGGCCCGCTCCCGGTTAGCCAGCGTGGTGATGACGAACACCCGCGAGGCCAGCACATCGCGGCCCAGCGCCTGCTGCACCTGCGGGCCATTCAGGATTTTCATCGAGGCCACATGCAGGTACGCCTCGCCCGGCACATTGTCCAAGAGGTAGGCCTGCCCGTCCACGTAGCCCAGGGCGGGGCCGCCGGGCACAGCTGCCGCCAGGGTGGCG
>NZ_BAAGZM010001145.1:0-753 GCF_054778495.1 Hymenobacter agri | reverse complement strand
CCTGCCCCGCGCCGCGGGAGCCGGCCCGGCAGCCGCCGGCACCACCGAAACGCCATCCGTCTTCGAAGGCCTGCGTGGCCGACGCCTGCTGCTGGCCGAAGATAACTACCTCAACCAGTGGATTGCGCGGGTGGTGCTTGAGCACTGGGGCGTGCGCGTAACCGCCGTGGCCAATGGCATCGACGCTCTGGCCGAGCTTCAGGCCCACGATTTCGACGCGGCTATTCTCGATATCCGGATGCCCGGGCTGAGCGGGGTAGAAGTGACGACCGCCGTGCGTGCCCTGCCCGACGCGGACCGGGCCGGCCTACCCATCATCGCCCTCACCGCCAACGCCTTCGAAACCGACCGCGCCGCCTACCTTGCCGCTGGCATGAATGCCTGCCTGGTGAAACCCTACGAGGAAGCCGACCTCTGCCAGCTCCTGCTCGACGTGCTGGCAGAGTAATCAAGCCGTTTGCATATCCAAACAGTCCGTTGGGATGTAGAGACGCATAGTTGCGTCTCGTCGTTGAACGACTTGCGGTAGAATGCTCAATGGTGCGAAATGCGCGGGCGATGAGACGCAACTATGCGTCTCTACTCCGGTCACAGCCCGTATTCTTCCAGCTTGCGGTAGAGCGTCGTGAGGCCGATGCCCAGGCGCTTGGCTACGTCGGGCTTGTTGCCGTCCAGCTCGCCCATCAGCTTGCCGATGTGCCGGGCTTCGAGGGCCCGCAGGCTGTCGTCGGCGGCATCGGCGCCGGGGCGGGC
>NZ_BAAGZM010001144.1:0-753 GCF_054778495.1 Hymenobacter agri | reverse complement strand
TCGCTGGCGCCCGGCACGCCCATCAAGCGCGGCGAGCTGATTACGCTGACGCTGGAAGAATCCGGCCCGCGCATTGCCGCGCCCGTGGCTCTGCCCGAGCCCGAGCACACCGACCTCGCCGAAAACAAGCTGCTGGTGCCCGTGGACATGGAGCCCGCCAAAACCCGCAAGTCCTTCGCCGATGGCGAGAAGGCCCACGTGCAGCCCGCCGTAGCCGAACGCTCGGCCGGCGTGAAGCCGAATGCCAAAGCCAGCAAGCCCACAGCATCCGCCGCCAAGCCTGCAGCAACTGGTACCGCCAAAGCGGCTGATAAATCGAAAGCTGCCAACAAGCCGAAAGACACCCGCAAGACTGCCGCGGATAAGAACTTCAAAAAGCCTGCGCCGGCCAAGCCGGCAGTGCGCCGCGCCTAATTAAACCATCCACTGGTCCGACCGCCTTAGACGGTCGGACCGGTTTTTACTCGAACGTAACCAGAACCAGGCTTTGGCCTACTACCATCGTTCTGCCGACAACCGGTCGGGCCGCCTGGGGCGGTCCGACCGGCCCAACTTAAACGCATGATTTCCCTGCCACTCTTTTCTCTTCTCACCGACGTGAACGTGCTCGCCCAGCACGGCCCCACCGACGTGCCCATCACCGGCCTCACCCTCGACTCGCGCGAAGCCGGGTCGGGCGTGGCCTTCTGCGCCCTGCGCGGCACGGCTACCGATGGCCATAAGTTCATCGAAGGCGCGGTGGAAAAGGGGCTG
>NZ_BAAGZM010001143.1:0-755 GCF_054778495.1 Hymenobacter agri | reverse complement strand
GGCGCAGCTGGCACGGGCCGGCCACACCGTCACGGTGTTCGAGCGCGACGACCGGCCCGGCGGTCTGCTCCGCTACGGCATCCCCGATTTTAAGCTCGATAAGTGGGTGATTGACCGGCGCATCAAGCTGCTGGAGGACGACGGCATCACGTTCCGCTGCGGCGTCGAAATCGGCCGCGACATCTCGGGAACCGAGCTCACCGCCGGCTTCGATGCCGTGGTGCTGGCCGGCGGGGCCAGCGTGCCGCGCGACCTGCCCATTCCCGGCCGCGAATTGCCGGGCATCCACTTTGCCATGGACTACCTTACCCAACACAACCGCCGGGTGAGCGAGCTGGGCATTGCGGACGCTGAAATCTGGGTGGAAGGCCAGGACGTGGTGGTCATCGGCAGCGGCGACACCGGCTCCGACTGCGTGGGCACGGCCAACCGCCAGCGGGCGCGCTCCGTCATGCAGTTTGCCCTCATGCACCAGCCCGGCACCGAGCGCCCCGCCCACACGCCCTGGCCGCAGGAGCCGCACATTTTCCGCAGCAGCACCTCGCACGAAGAAGGCTGCCAGCGCTACTGGGGCATCAACACTAAGGAATTCCTGGCCGATGAGGCCGGCCAGCTCCGCGCCCTGCGCGTGAGCGACGTGACCTGGGAAACCGACGTGCTGGGCCGCCGCCTGCGCTTCGAGGAGGTGCCCGGTTCCGACCGCGAAATCCCCTGCCAGCGCGTGCTGCTGGCCCTGGGCTTCAGCGGGCCCCGCG
>NZ_BAAGZM010001142.1:0-760 GCF_054778495.1 Hymenobacter agri | reverse complement strand
CCGCAGCGGCTCCGGCGGCGGCTTCTGTTTCGGCGGCTACGGTTCCGGCCTCGGTAGCTGCGGCCCCGGCCACAGTGCTGGGCCCCGAAGAAGCCGGCTTGCTGGCCAGCCGCACGGTGGCGCTGAGCAGCTTTGAAACACCCGCTGCTACTGTACCCGGTGCCCTTGCTGCCGGCCCCGAGCCGACCGAGCTGGCTTTGGGCACCCACCGCTGGCAGTACGGCGCGAGCTATACGGCCAGCGCCTTCAATCCCAATATCAACTTCTCGCGCGAAGGCATCGAGCCCGAGTTTGGCTACAACCCCGTGCTGGGCCCGGCCGAGCTGAGCGAGGAAGCCGCCAAGGAGTACCGCCAGAACCTGCGTCCCGGCCTCAGCCAGCGCCTGGCCCTCACGGTGTCGCGCCACCTGCGCGGGCACTGGTCGCTGGGCACCGGTGTGGAGTTCACCAAGGCCAGTGCCCGTTCGGCCAGCACCGTGGCCTTCGTGGGCGAGCAGATTGCCGACGGCGGCCAAACGGTGGGCAGCGGCCAGCGCCGCACTACCGACTTCAGCTACACCATGGCCGGCCTGCCGTTGGAACTGCGCTACAGCAACCCCGCCAAACGCGGCTGGAGCCTCTACGGCCGCCTCGGCGGCGTGGTAACGGCCCTGCTGGGCAACCGCAGCGAAGTAGCCGGCCGCCCCGAAGTGACGCAGACGTACAGCATTACCTCGGCCAGCACGCCCTACCGCCGCCTCACCAGCAGCGTGCGCGGCGC
>NZ_BAAGZM010001141.1:0-762 GCF_054778495.1 Hymenobacter agri | reverse complement strand
GCCGTGAGGGCGCGCGCCACCGTTGCCAGCCCGCGCCGGGCCAGCATATGCTCGGTTCCAATAGTAGGCTCGATGGCGCGGATGAGCACGGCGTCGGGATGGGAGGCGTCGTGGCAGGTAATGTTGAACAGCGCGTGGCGGTTGTACACGGTGTAGATGTAGGCGTGGCCGCCGGGCACGTGCAGGCCCTGGGCCTGGTGGCGCTTGCGCTGCAGGTGCAGCGCGAGTGAGTGGTCGCCCTCGTGCCGGTACGCCTCGGTTTCGACCACGCGGCCGGCCGTGAGCACGCCATCGATGCGGGTGTAGAGGTGCTTGCCGAGCAGCTCGCGGGCAATGGTGAGCACATCGGGGCGCTGGAAAAACGCAGGGGGCAGCTTGGCAGGCATAGGCAAAAGATGGGCACAAAAGGCAGCACGCCACCCACACATCGGGGCGCACAAAGCAGCTTACGCAGCTACTCCGCCAATAGCCACTTTGCTACGGCCGCAGCCGGTAGTGCAGCCCAAGACTCAGCAGCCAGTGCTGCGGCTGCCACGGCAGCACGGCGGCCGGCTGGCCGTTCACCCGCAAATCAACTTCAGCCGCGGGCAGGTCGACGGCGGCCGAGCTGCGCGTGAGGAAGAAGCCGCTTTCCTCGGCCAGCTGCAATTGGGCGCGGGTGCGCAGCGGCAGCCAGTAGCTGGCATCGGCCACCAGTTCGAACTGATGCGTGAGCTCCAGGCCCAGGCCCAGGGTGGGCAGCACGGCCTCCGACAGGGCTTG
>NZ_BAAGZM010001140.1:0-763 GCF_054778495.1 Hymenobacter agri | reverse complement strand
CAAGGTCGAAATCCGGGCCGCTGCCAGCGCCCATCTTTCCTGGGCCAACATTGCAGCCCGCAGTGGCTGCGATGCGGCCGCGCCAGGCGAATTCCCAGCCAATGCCACCGACTGTGCCGCCGCCGAGGCCGCCGATGGAGAATTATTGCGGGCCGCCTGTTGCCGGGCGGCATTAACCGAGCTAGCAGTCGGCGCGGGCGCAACAGCTACGGACGGGGCTGCTGGTACCGCCTGATTCTGCGAGTTGCTGCGTACCTCGGCCGCAAGTCCATTTGCCGAATTCGGGGTTGTGAAAGCGGTACCGATGCCGGCCGGCGCGGCGCGGCGCGGGTCGTAAGTAATACGCGGGGTGGCTGCATCCGCACCTACAACGTGCTCGTTGTTCCGCCGCCGCGCGGCCAGTTCGCGTCGCCGCGATGCATCCGCGAAAGCTACAAGCGCCGGCTGGCTACGTCCCAGTGCGGCCGCTGCTTCCGTTTCTGCCTTTGCTTTGGTTGTCGCCGCTTCAACTGCTGCCGTACCCGTGTCGAATGGCCGCTTCCGGCTAGCTGAATGCAGTTTGCTGGCTTCCGTGAAAGAGCCGCTGCCAGCTGCCGCGCCAGCAACTTCGGCAGCAGAAGCCACGGCGGGCGCGGCTTGTTGTCCGGACTCAGCCGGCGTTGCAATAGCCCTTGAGGGCGCGGCCGAAGCGCGTTCAGTAGCTACAGCCGCTTCTGCGCCCACTTGGGCCCGGGAAGCCTGCGTGGCCAGTTGCCCGCCGTGC
>NZ_BAAGZM010001139.1:0-765 GCF_054778495.1 Hymenobacter agri | reverse complement strand
CCTCTTGCACCCGCGCCCGGTAAAACGGCCACAGCCAGGCCCGCGCCGTCGGGTCGGTCATATCGAGCAACGCCGCGCTGCCCGCCCAGAAATTGCCGATGACGTAGGGCGCACCCGTCGTGGTGCGGGCCAGCAGGTTGCCGGCGCTGGCGGCCGCGTAGTTGCGGCTTTGCTGTGTGATGTAGGGCTCGGTGATGAGTACGGTTTTCACGCCCACCGAGTCGAAATCGCGCATCATGCGTACGGGGTTGGGAAAGCGGGTGCGGTCCCAGTCGAGGTCGCCCATGCGGTTCATGCCGCCAAACCAGTACAAGTCGAGCACCAGCCCGGCCAGCGGGAAGCCCTGCCCGCGCATTTGCTGCACAATGGCGCGGGCCTCGGCCTCATTCTGGTAGCCGTATTTGCTTTGGATGTAGCCCAGGGCCCAGCGCGGCGGCAGCGGCTGCCGGCCCGTCAGGGAAGTGTAAGCCGTGAGCAGGCCGGGCAAATTGGCCTGCCCGAATACGAAGTAAGTCAGCCGGTTATTCTCGGTTCCGAACTCCAGGGCCGCGTTGTCGGCCTGGCCCAGGTCGAGGTAGCCGGGCCGCACATCATCGAAAAACAGCCCGTAGCCGCGCCCGCTCAGCACCAGCGGAATGCTGATGTTGAGGTTGGCCTCGCCATTCTGGTAGCCGTAGCGGGCCTGGTTGTAGAGCGGCACACGCTGGCCGCGCCGGTTGGTGGGCAGGGCGCGGGCCCCGGTGCCGTACAGCGCCTCGCCGGCTT
>NZ_BAAGZM010001138.1:0-767 GCF_054778495.1 Hymenobacter agri | reverse complement strand
GTGTCGGGGTCTTTCAGCACGTTGGGCGGCAGCGCCCGCAACAGCCTGGCCCGCCTGACCGCGCTGGGCGTGGTGGATGGCACGTTTGCGGCGGCCGCCGGCAATGGCAGCAGCGGCGCTACCGTAATGAATGTGAACGAGCTGAACAGCGGCCAATACCTGGCTACGGGTTTCTTCAACGATTTTGGCGGGCAAAGTGCCAACGGGGTGGCCCGCCTGCTGGCCAACGGCGCTACCGATACCAGCTATTCGCTGCTGTTGGAGTACGTTGCTGGGGCTGCCCTAATACCGCAGAACAACGGCCAGCTGCTCATCGACACGTATGCCCCGCTCTCCTTCAATGGCCAGGCGGTGGGCAATCAAGCCGGCTCGTCCTTCCACCGCATCAATGCCGATGGTACTTACAACGCGCGGCTGGTGCTGCCGACCTACCCCCGCGCCAACGGCTACGACTATTACTACCGCGCCTTTCCGCAGCCCGACGGTACGTTTTACGGCGTTTATCAGAACAGCGACAGCACTGCCCTGATACGCCGCGTGCTGGCCAATGCCACTTTCGACCCCGCCTTCGCGGCTGCCGAACTGAAGTGGCGCCGGCCCTACCCATTCACTGCTTTGGGCGCCCTGCTGGCCGTGCACCCCGCCGGGGGCCTGCTGGTGAGCAGCGATGCGGCTAAAGTGAACGGCCAGCCCCGCACCATCCTGACCCGCCTCAACGCCAACGGCACCCTCAACACCCAGTTTGCGCCGCCCGCTGGCGCGGCCTG
>NZ_BAAGZM010001137.1:0-769 GCF_054778495.1 Hymenobacter agri | reverse complement strand
CTGGCGCCCTACGCTTACCTGTGGAACGACGGCCCCACCACGGCCGAGCGCCTGGCCCTGAGCGCCGGCACCTACACGGCCGTGGTGACCGACGCCCGGGGCGCCACCCGGTCGGTGAGCGTGACCATCGACCCGTACCGCTACTACTGGAGCAAAAACCCGGTCACGCTGGCCCTGGACGCCGGCGCGGCCTACCGCCTGGACCCCACCACCAAGCCCAACCTCTCGTTTTTGTGCGAGGTGTGGGTGGAGGAAGTGTACCTGAGCAACACGTTCGTGTGCCTGGGCGGCACGCAGGAGCAGCCGGCCGACGCCGCGGGCCGCACCGTCTTCGACGCCCAGGCCCTGCTTGACGGCTACCTGCAGGAGCACCTGCCCACGCTGAACCAGGCCGGGCCCAGCCGGGCCGATAGCCTGTTCCGGCGCTTCTACTTCCGCTACGCCGAGAAGTTCGGCACGCCGCCGGTGGCCGCTCCGCTCAGCAGCCAGGTGCGGCACTACGTCGTGCTCGGCGGGCTCGACTTCTACGAGGCCCCGGCGGCCGGTCTGGACCGCTGGCGGGCCTACCAGGCCCGCGTCAAGCCCTTTCTCACCTGGGAGCCCAACGACAAGGCGGTGCTGGTCAGCCAGCCCGAATACCTGTACTTTATGGTCGACTCGTTCAGCCTGGCCAGCTTTCAGCTGCGGGCCCGGGTGCACTACGCCGATGGCGAGGTGGCCGAGCGGCTGGTGGCCACCGTGCCCGACGTGCGCCGCTTCGAGGTGTACT
>NZ_BAAGZM010001136.1:0-773 GCF_054778495.1 Hymenobacter agri | reverse complement strand
GCCACCCGCACCGAGACCGAATCGGCGGCCCACACGGCCAGCGGCGCGGAGCTGGCCGACGGGCTGCCGCAGCCACCTAAACTCAGTAGTGTGCCGGCTAGCAACGCGCCGCGGAAAACGCAGAATAATGATGGCATATCTGGCCAGATTGTTCAGCTTAGCGTGGTTAAACGGCGGCTGGGGCCGACCACCGCGCCCACCTTTACGGCGGAGCTGCGTTAAAGGCTCATTCCTGCCGCGTTTTTTCATCGGATGCCTCTTTTTCCTTGTCTACAAGCTGGCTGCCGCTGGCCACTGCTGGCCGCCCTCGGCCTGAGCCTGGGCAGCAGCGGCTGCGCTCGCCACAACTTCTTTCAGGCCGATGCCCGCGTGGGCGCCGGTAGCACTCAGCCCCTTCCTCCTACCGCCGACTCGGTGCTGGCCACGGCCGGCCGCCACTACAATCGCCACTCCGGCTTCTACTGCCTGTTTCTGGGGCGACACTACCGCCGCGTGTGGGCCGCCCCGGTGATGGCCCCGGTGCTTCGCTTGGCCACGGCCGCCCCCGGCGGCCTGGAACCCGGCAAAACCGGCGGCGGCTACCAAAGCATCAGCATGACGCTCGAAGGCCGCGAAAAGCGCGAATACGCCCTGCGCGCCCTCGACAAAGAGCCCAGTAAAACCCTGCCCAAGGTGTTGCGGCCCACGTTTGTGCTAAACGTGGTGCGCGATGCCACCTCGGCCGCCATTCCCTACGGCGCGCTCACGGTGCCGCCGCTGGCCCAAGCGGCCGG
>NZ_BAAGZM010001135.1:0-773 GCF_054778495.1 Hymenobacter agri | reverse complement strand
ACCGCCCGTCGGCCCGGCGCGCTTCGTGCCTACTCCGCCCCCGGCTCCGGCGGTGCTCCCCGTTGCAGCGGAGGCGCCAGCCCTGCCTGCTGAACCAGTTGCTAAAACGCCTGCAGTTGCCGAAGCACCGGTAGTTACCGCCGCGTTAGCTCTTCCGGCAGTATTCGACACACCGCAGGCTCCAACCAGCCCCGAGCCCGCTCCTGTCGCTACGCCAACCCCGACGACACCCATTGCAACGGTTGCGTTGCCTGATGCTCCTGTCGCCGTAGCTCCAGCCGTTGGGGCGGCGCCCGATATGGCAGTTGAAATGCCCGCCGTGGCAGAGCCGCTGCCAGCTGAAAAAGAAGTTGAAACTCCGGCCGAAACACCTCCGGCAGCAGCCCCGCAGGTTTTAGCAGCAGCACCAATTTCGGCTCCGACTGTAGACGTTGTTGAGTCAGTTGCGCCAGTCGCCGCGCCAGTTCTCACAGTTGCCGAATCGGTCGCCTCGGTTGCGGCCGCCCTGGCCGCGTTAGCCTCTGTCAACGTTCCTGATGCTACCGAAGTCGCACCATTGGCAGTTACGCCGGCCGCAATTGAAGCCACTGAAACTGCTGCACCGACAATCAGCACGCCCGAAGCGGAAGCAATAGCTAACGCGCCCGCTGATGCCGCGTCGCCCGAAGCGGAGTTGCCACCGCAGGCCCCGGCCATTCGGCCGCCGGTGGAAGCTGGCGAAGCCAGGTTTGAGTTTGGCCTCGCTGACCCCGCGCCCGCGGCTGCCACGCCCG
>NZ_BAAGZM010001134.1:0-774 GCF_054778495.1 Hymenobacter agri | reverse complement strand
AGGCAGGTGGCCGCCCGCACGCCCCTCGACTGGGCCCTGGCCACCTGGAGCCGCCTGCGCGGCTGAGCGGTGGGGCGAAGGGTAAGAGTGGTCTGGCGCGAACGCGGAATTGATGCACCCCGGTAGAGACGCAATATTTTGCGTCTCGTCATTGCTGATGTTGTTATGACTGCGCAGTGCCGGGTGGTTCGGCGTGGTTCCGGCCGTTCAACGACGAGACGTAAAATATTGCGTCTCTACCCTGTATCAATCAGCCATGCCGTCACCGGCAGCCCTCACCTCAGTTTCTGCCGTTTCTTCGCGCCGCCCAAGCTGCGGGCGTTTATTACCTATTTTCATCGCCCCTGATTTTTGTCGCTGTGTTGCCCACTTCCTGTCCCGCCGTATTTGCCCGCGCCGTGCTGCTGCCGCTGCTGTTGGCGTTGGCCGTGGTGCTGGGCCTGGGCAGCTACTTCGAAACCAGCGACGATGGCACGCTGGCCTGGCTGTTTGCGAGCGTGCTCACGCTGAAACCGGTGGTTTCGGTGCCGCTGTATCTACACGGCTACGGCCATCTGCTGGCGGCCGCCTACGGGGCTGTGCCGGCGGTGCCCTGGCTGGGCCTGGTGCTGGCCGGGCTGCTAGCCGTGGCATCGGCCCTATGGTTTGCGGTGCTGGAGCGACTGCTGCGCCCCTGGCTGCGGCCGGGCTGGTTGGTGTTGGCCCTGACGCTGTTTTTCGGCTTGGCGTGGCTTGAGCACTGGCTGTGGTTCAGCCACGCGCGGGTGGCGCTGC
>NZ_BAAGZM010001133.1:0-774 GCF_054778495.1 Hymenobacter agri | reverse complement strand
ACACGTCGGCGGCGGCCGAAACGGTGGTTTCGCGGGCCACGCGGCCTACGGCATCGACTAGCTGCACGCGGGTACCGGCGGGCAGGCCGGGGAGGCGCACGTAGTCGGTGGTGGGGTTGGGGTTCAGGACCAGCGTAAATCCGCTGACGCGGGCAGTTGAGGAAAGCGCCGTGGGGGTGAATGGCACAGCCGAACTAGCCGTTCGGCTCGTCGTACGTACACTCACTGGGCCGGCACTGGCCCGGGCCGGCACCACGGCCGTGAGTTGGGTGGGCGTTTGCACCGCAAACGACGCGGCGGGCGTACCGTTGAACAGCACTTCCGACACGCCCACAAACCCGGTGCCCGTTATGGTGACGGTTTGGCCCGGGGCCCCGCTGCTGGGCGCCAGGCCGGCAATGGCGAGCGGGCCCGATTCGTACACCTTGGCCAGAAATACATTGCCAAGAAATGCATTGCCGGCCAGCGTGGTGGTTCCAAATGTTGCCGTCCCAATGTAACCGCCCAGCACACCCACCGCCCCATCGGAGCCAATGGTAAGCGCAGTGCCATATTCGTCGCCCGGGCCGCCGGAGCTCAGGGCCCATTGCCAGGTTCCGGCCGCATCGAGCCGGGCAATAAAAGCATCCGACCGGTTCGGAGTGCTGGTATTGGCCAGGGCAACGGGGCCAAATTGCGCGCTGCGACTCAGGAACTCGCCGGTGATGACGACCTCGCCGGCCGGGGTGAGGGCCAGGGCTGCCGCGCCTTCGCTGTCGGCACCGCCTGCCTGCC
>NZ_BAAGZM010001132.1:0-775 GCF_054778495.1 Hymenobacter agri | reverse complement strand
CGGTGTCGTTGCCCTGCTGGCCGGCCAGGTGCAGGGCGGTGAGGCCGCGGAAATCGGCCAGACGCTTGTTGGCGCCGGCGTCGAGCAGCAGCTTCAGCACGTCGTTGCGGCCGAACATGGTGGCAAACATGAGGGCCGTGCCGCCGTTGCCGCTTTGCTGGTCGAGCTTGGCGCCGCGCTCGATGAGCAGGCGGGCCACGTCGGGGTAGCCTTTGAAGCTGACGCCCATCAGGGCCGAATTGCCGCTGTTGTCCTGGTGGTTGGGGTCGGCACCGGCGTCGAGCAGGAAGCGGGTCGCCTCCAGGTGGTTGTCGTAGGCAGCCAGCACCAGGGCCGTGAAGCCTTTGTCGGTAACAGCATCGATGGGCGCACCGGCGGCCAGGGCGGCTTGCAGGCCGGCTACATCGCCCCGGCGGGCGGCATCAAACAATTGGGTGGTGGGCTCGGAAGAAGTAGGCTCCATGAAAAATCGGACGGAATAAGAGAATGGCAGCTACGCGCCGCGGGCTGCTGTAGGGTTCTCAACTGCGAAAGGGGCCGCCGGGTTGGGGCGGGTGGCGGCAAAATTCTGCAGCGGCGGCTAAAAACGCTGCGCGGCTAACGGCGCTGCATAGCTAAGCCCTGCCCCTACGATGGCGCATTCATAGCAATTATCGGCTTTCAGTATGGCCGTATAAACGAAGTAGAGACGCAATATTTTGGGCGGTGGTCTAAGTGAGGATGGTTCTGTGATTATGTCGGTCGATGCAAATTTTAATTCGGGCTGCGTGCATGC
>NZ_BAAGZM010001131.1:0-777 GCF_054778495.1 Hymenobacter agri | reverse complement strand
GGCGGTGGTCTAAGTGAGGATGGTTCTGTGATTATGTCGGTCGATGCAAATTTTAATTCGGGCTGCGTGCATGCGCAGTGATTTGCTAAAGGAGCAGGATTTGCGTACCAACACGCCGCAGCGCTGGCGCAGGGAGCAATTGAGTGCTTCAACGATGTTGGTTTGGCCTTCGCCTTTCGGGCAAGGCCGATGCGGACCGGTGGGCAAGGCCTGGGCATAGGCCGGAAACAGGTCCGTAAAATACCAGCAATGGCGGCGGTAGCGCCTAGGCAGGGCCGCCCAAAGGCGGCGAGCCGTGGCCGCATCGCGCCGGCCCAACACCCACGCCACGACGCGGCGGCTGGCGCGTTCGACGGCCAACCAAAGCCACACCTTGCGCCGTTTGCGGCCCACAAACGTCCACATTTCGTCCAGTTCAAGTGCCTCCCACCGTTTTTGTTGCGCCTTCTTCGAGCGCAAACGCGGCAGTACCGGGCTGACTTGCTGCGCTTTTTTTTGCCAATTTGGCCACCGTCATGCGCGAGACGCCCGTCACGCGCACGATGCTACGTTGCGAGTTGCGCTCGGCTAGCAGATTCTCGACCTGGCTATAGCGGGCTGCCCGCTCGGCGGCGGCGGGCACAAACCGGGCCTGGTGCCCGCAACTCGTGCAGCGGTAGCGGGCATGCCCGCCACTGTGGCCGTTGCGCTGAATTTGCGCGCTGCCGCATTTGGCGCACGTATGCTGAGTTGTTACCATCAACCTTATACGTGTTCATCCTCACTTAGACCACCGCC
>NZ_BAAGZM010001130.1:0-780 GCF_054778495.1 Hymenobacter agri | reverse complement strand
GGCACGCTGGCGGGCCTGCTCACCGGCCTGGCCGGGGCCGAGCAGGCTGTGGGCGTGGCGGCGCTGAAAAACGGCGGCTTTTTGCGGGCGGAAATTGATGCGCTGACGCAAGTGGCCACCGGGCGGCGGTGCCTTAACTACGTGCTGCAAACCGACTACCATTTCGGCGGCTACGCCAAATATTCGGCCGAGCTGCTGGCTTTTATCGCGCAGTTTCGGCAGCGGCACGGGGTGCTGCTCGACCCGATTTATACCGGCAAGCTGCTCTTTGGCGTACTCAATTTGATTGGGCGCGGCCACTTTTCACCCGGTAGCACGGTGGTAGCCATCCACACCGGCGGGCAGCAGGCGTGGGCGGGCTGGGAGGCCAGGTTTGGTGCGTTAAGCGAGTGAGGCTACGAGAACCAGCCTCTCGGAAAAAACTAACTTTTAACAAATTCCATCCGCAAAGCGCCGCTCGAAGGGGCCTCGAAGGAACGACGAAGGCACCCGCGAAATGCGGGCTTCGGAGTATTCGACTTCGACACACTGCCTCATCGGCCGCATCTCGATGGCCGTCGAGGGTTGCCGCGGTTGCCTACTGGGGCTCAGCTACTGCGTAGCGCACGGGAGCGGCGGCCAGTGCTTTACGCGTCCAGTAAGCATTCACCTGCTGCTGGCTGCGGCGGTGCTGCAGGGCTTCGAGGGCGCCGCCGAAGAGCACCAGGTTGCCGTACTGGCTGGTGGTGAGCACGCGGGCCAGCTGCCGGTGGTAGCGGGCGGCCACCACGCTCGCGGCGG
>NZ_BAAGZM010001129.1:0-780 GCF_054778495.1 Hymenobacter agri | reverse complement strand
CCGCCCCTGCCTGGCTTGGCCCTGCACCACGCCACCCTGCAGCGCGCCCGCGACGTGGCCCGCAACCTCACCGCCCGCCTGGGTAAAACCGCCAACTCACTCATTCGCCCATTCACTCGCTTACTCATTCGCTTGCTCACTGCCCTGGCCTACCCCGACCGGCTGGCCCAGCGCGAAACGCCCGACCGCCTGCGCCTCGTGACGGGCCAGCGCGTGAGTTTGAACACCACGGACGTGGACCCGCAGACTACCTTCTTCGCGGTGGCGCACCTGGCGGGCACGGCTTCGGCCCCGCGCGCCACGCTGGCCGCCCCGCTGGGCCAGGAGGAGCTGGAGCTGGCCTTCGCCGACCAGATTACCACGACCGACGAAGTGCGCTACGATGCCAACACCCAGCGCGTAACCGGCCGCCGGGTACGCCGGCTGGGCGCGCTGCTGCTCGATGAGAAGGTCATCGGCCAGCCCGACGCGGCGCTGGTGGCCCGCGCCCTGCTCGACTACCTGCAGGAAGCCGGCGTGAGCAAGCTGAACTGGACGCCCGCCGCCCGCCAGCTGCAGCAGCGACTGGAGTTTCTGCGGCAACACTTCCCGACGACTGACACTGCGGAACCCTGGCCGGCCTTCGATGACGACACCCTGGCCCGCGAGCTACCCGACTGGCTCGGGCCTCACCTCACCAGCCTCAAAACCCTCGACCAGGTGCAGCGCCTCGACCTCTACGAGCCGCTGCTGGCCCGCCTGCCCGGCGGCTGGAACCAGCGCCAGGAGCTCGACCGCCTC
>NZ_BAAGZM010001128.1:0-783 GCF_054778495.1 Hymenobacter agri | reverse complement strand
GTGGCGCACACGGTCTGGGCGGGGCCGGCGTCGGCCACCTCGGGCCGGAAATCGAGCACGAAGGCCGCGTTGTTGCACCCCACCCCGAAGCCCGGAATATTGCTGGGGTTGGTGGTGGCGTAGGTGTTGGCGCCGGGCGGAATGGGAAAGCCCGTGCTCGCAAAGCACGAGCACACAGCCTGGTACACTACCCCGCGCGGGTCGAAGCGCGAGGTGCCACCGTCCACATGCTCGCTCAGGGAGCCGCCGTAGAAGGTGGCGTAGGCCAGGCTGGTGAGGCCGGCCGCGAACTGGGCCAGGTAGAAATCGGAGCCATCGGTGGTGCGCTGCAGCGCGTTGCTGGTTACGGGCAGGCCGGTGGTCGTGCCGTTGGCATCGAGGTAGCTGAAGCGGGGAAACGAGGTGGGCGTAACGCGGCCGTTGTCGTCGCCGCCCCAGCCGCACACAAACACCCGGTCGCAGCGGTCGACCAGAAACGCGGTGGGGGTGAGGCTGATGAGGCCGGCCTCGGCGGGCGCCGTGCTGCCAAACACGGTAGCCAGCTGGCTCTGCGTCAGGTTGGCGTCGAGCTTCTGAATGAACTGCGTGCCGCCGGCCGTGGTGTAAAGGCCCGCCGTTACCGGAAACGCGCCTCGCGTCTGGCCCAGTAGATACACGCCGCCATCGGTGCCCAATTGCAGAAAATACGCCTGGTCGTAGGCCGCCGTGCCCACGTAGCTGGCCCGCAGCAGGCTGGTGCCGCTGGCCGCCAGGCGCGCCACGAAGCCGTCGACGTTGCCCGGC
>NZ_BAAGZM010001127.1:0-784 GCF_054778495.1 Hymenobacter agri | reverse complement strand
CCAACCCCGTGCGCTTTTTCGCCGATACGACCGCCGCGCAGCTGCTCTACGCGCAGCCCGCTGCTTACTACGGCGGCCCGTGGCCCCGGCTGGGGCTGCGCGGCGAAGGCATTGGGCAGGCGTATATGAAAGGCGACCAGCAAGTTCCCGGTCCGATGGGTTTCAGTCAGAAAAACGCCTTTTCGTTGCCCGACCAGCAGCGCCTGCTGCGCACCATACTATTCCCCGAAACAGTGCCGCCCGCCCAACGCCTGCGCCTCGGCCCTGACGACTACGCCCGCATGCGCGCCGCCCTCTCGGAGCTGCCGCGCGAAAGCCAGTACCCACAGTACGACGCAGCGCATTTTCCTGATACCTACGCCAAGTTTCTGCTGGGCGGGGCCGGGCTGGCGCCATTGCCGCCGGGCGTGCGGGTGTTCAATAAAATCGGGCAGGCCTACGGCTTCCTCATCGACAACGCCTACGTGCAGGACGAAGCCCACGGCGTCGAATTTCTGCTCAGCGCAGTGCTCTACGTGAATGCCGACGGCGTATTGAACGACGATAAATACGAGTACGATAGCATCGGCTTCCCTTTTCTACGCGACCTGGGTCGGCGCGTGTACGAAGCCGAATTGCGGCGGCGCGTTGAGGGACGGTAGGTGCCGCGAGGCGGAGCACCCTACAAAAACCGGGCTTTCAGCTCGGGCGTGGGCAGCCAGCAGCTTTCCTGCCGGCCAAACCAGCGGTAGCGGTGCCGGGCCACGAAGTGGTAGGCGGCGTCGCGCCAGGCGCGGGGCAGCAG
>NZ_BAAGZM010001126.1:0-785 GCF_054778495.1 Hymenobacter agri | reverse complement strand
GCCCGCTCACGCTGGGGCTGGCGGCCGTGCTGTTCGTGGGGCTGGGCGGCTTCTACGTAGTGAAGCAGAAAAACCAGCCGCCTGCGCCGCCCGTGGCCCCGGCTACGCCCAAAGCCCCGCCACACCTCGTCGACGTAGAAACCTCGGCCATTCCCACCTACGACGGCGTGGTGGAGCAGGTCGTAGCCGCCCAGCTGAAGCGCCTGCCCGCCGCCGAGCTGGCCGCCGCCAAAGCCACGCCCAACAGTGAGGCGCTGCACCAGTACCGCGAGCTGGCCAAGCGCTTCTGGGCCGCCGAGTGCCAGACTGAATACCTTACTAACCAGGCCCGCGAGGGCAAGGCCAGCGCCATGTTTGCCGACCAGGCGTTGGTGGCCCGCAGCACCTGGAGCAACTGGAACAAGGCCGCCGTGTACACCTTCAAGCGCTTCGGCCCCACTATGCAGGACGATTTTCAGCGCATGCAGAAAGCCGGCAGCAGCCAGCAGCATGTGCTGGAGCGCCTGCCCGACCTGCTGCCGAAGCAAGCCTTCCTGCACGACAGGGAGCTGAACGCCCGCGATGCCGAAGTGCAGGACTGGCTGCGCGAGCTGCGGCCGACCTCGCCCGTGACCGGCAAAAAATACAAAGCCACCGTGCTGAAAATGCACATGTAGAGGCTGGTTAGGAAGTCTGAATAGCTTCGCCGCCCCGGCCGCGCCCGAACAACTGGCAAAGTGGCCGGTTGCCGAGGCTGGCGCGCTCCTTGCCGCGCCCCGCCCGATGGAAACTCCCGACCCCGCCGC
>NZ_BAAGZM010001125.1:0-785 GCF_054778495.1 Hymenobacter agri | reverse complement strand
TGGGTGGCGCCTTCCACTCGCCGCTGATGCAGAGCGCTGCCGCCGCGCTGGCCGAGGCCATCGAGAAAACGACCTTCAGTCCGGCCCGCTGCCCCGTGTACCAGAACGTGGACGCGCTGCCCCACACCGACCCGGCCGAAATCAAAGCCAACCTGCTGGCCCAACTCACGGCCCCCGTGCGCTGGACGCAGCTGGTGCAGCGCATGGCCGCCGATGGCACCACCGACTTCGTGGAGTGCGGCCCCGGCAAGGTGCTGCAAGGCCTGGTGAAGAAAATTGTGCCCACGGCCACCGTCGGCAGCTTCTAGCCCCGCCTGAACCATAAGAACTTGTACCCCGAATTTTCAATTCGGCCCGTTGAGCGATGCCGTAAAAGGCTCGTTTCGCCGGCCGAATTGAAAATTTGGGGTACAAGTTCTTTTTTGCTCCATCAAGCCGCTACGGTATTCGCCACGTCGGAGCCGCCAGCAGCGTTTTCTCAAGCCCATGTCCACCGCTTCGCTTCCAACCCCTGTTGCACGCCGCTGTCGCTGGCTGCTTGTTGGCGGGCTGCTGGCCGTTGGCGTACTGGTGCAGCTGGGCTTGTTTGCGTACTGCACCGCGCCCGGCTTGGCTGGCACCAGCGACTCGCGCCTGTACCTCTACGCGGCCCATATGCTACGCGCCACCAGCCAGCTGCTGCACCCCGATGGCTCGCCCTACCGCTACTGGCCGCCACTGTACCCGCTGCTGCTGGCGGCCGTGGGCTCGCTGAATGGAGTGCGCCTGCTGCACGGCGCGGCGCT
>NZ_BAAGZM010001124.1:0-786 GCF_054778495.1 Hymenobacter agri | reverse complement strand
AGGGGCAGGAAGCCGCGGGCCACGGTGAGGGGCAGGTGGTCGCGGCCGTCGAGGGCGCGCACGGCTGTGGCCGTCACGTACACGTTGGGCACGTGCTCGCCCTTGATGGGCACCTTCACCTCGGCCGCCTTGCCGTCGGTGCTCACGTAGAAATGGTCGAGCACGTTGGCCCGCTCCACCGTCACCAGAATGCGGCCGGCGAAGGGCGCTTTCAGCAGCAGACGGGCGGTTTCGCCGGGGTTGTATTTGGGCTTGTCGGCCTCGATGGTGACGGCGCCCTCGTTGTTCACCTCGAAGGAATTGGCCTGCGTGTCGCCGTAGCCGTAGGCGTAGAACTGCTGCGTGACGTAGGTGGCGGCGCCCGGCCGGCTCACCCGCACCTCGTACTCGCCCGAGTACACGGGCGTGAACGAGAAGCTGGTTTCGGCCCCCACCGGGCGGGTTTGGCTCAGAATGGTTTGCTCGCGGCGCTGCGACTGGTACACGTAGCGGCCGCCCTGGCGCTCCAGCACCGTTTCCCAGAGCTTGCGCACCACCTTGACTTCGGCCGGGGCCGTGGTGGGCCGCCCGGCCGGCGTGAGAGCCAATAGCTTCACCGTGAGGGCCTGCCGGGTGCTGATGAGGTCGGGCAGGTTGGCGATGCCGAACATGGCGGCCTGCGTCTGCACGTCGAAGGTGGCGAGGCGGTTCACGGGCCGGCCGGTTTCGTCGAACACCGTGGCGAAGGCCACGCCTTCGAGGGTGCCGAGGTCGCGGTAGTCGGGCACGGTGTAGGTGGCGGTGCCG
>NZ_BAAGZM010001123.1:0-786 GCF_054778495.1 Hymenobacter agri | reverse complement strand
GGTGCAGGCGGGCTGCACCCGTAGCGGGGCCGCGCCGGGCGCGAGGGCCTGCTCCTGGCGCCATACTTCGCGGCCCATCATATCGAGCAGGCGGAAGGTGGCGGTGGTGGCATCAGGCGCGGTTAGGGCCACCGTGAGCTCAGACGAGAATTGCGTGGGGTAAGCAGCCAGAACCAACCCTTCGGCTTCGAAGCTGAGGCGCTGGGGGGCGAAATAATGGGCGGTGCCGCTGCGGTCGTCCTGGCGCAGGCGGTAGTAGCGGGCACCGGCTTTGCCGGGCGTAGTATCCAGGTAGCTGTAGCGACGGGCGCTACTGCTGTTGACGCCTTCGGCGGCCACGTAGCCGATTTGCTGGTAGGTCCTCCCATCGAGCGATACTTCGAGGCCGAAGCCGCGATTGTCCTGCTCCGAAGCAGTTTCCCAGCTCAGCAGGGCGTTGCGGCCCTGGCGCTCGGCCCGGAAGGCGGTGAGGCCCACCGGTAGCGGGGCGGTGAGGTCGGCCAGCGTCCAGCGCGAGAAACCATTCAGGCTGGTGAGCACCGCATAGTTTGGGCCGGTGCTGCTGATGCCTTTATTCTGCCAGTTTGCCCCATTGTCAATCGACTTGAAGAAGCGCAGATTGGCCGGTGTAATGCCGTTGAGCTCGTGCGTGAAGTACTCGATGGTCAGGGCCGCGTCGAGGCCCGTGTTGGTAGTGGCCGCAATGTCGAAATAGCGCAGAATGGCCCGCGCGCCGGCCGCGCCGAGGGGGGCCGTGCCGGTGGTACGCGTCACGAGGGTGCTACC
>NZ_BAAGZM010001122.1:0-788 GCF_054778495.1 Hymenobacter agri | reverse complement strand
GCCACCGGGGCAATGGCGGGAAGCGGCGGCGTGCCAGCGGCTTGGCCGCGCGCCACTGGAGCGCCCCAACAGGCGAGCGCAAAAGCCCCGCCGATGGCAGTAGTCTTGATAAGCATATAGCAGGAAAAGCAAGGTGAAAGACGGTCGCTAAGCCCCGCTATTACAACTCGCGCACTACCAGTTCCAGCCCCGAGTTGCTGATAATGCACTGCGGGCAGTTGGGATAAGACGTTTGCCGCTGCACCCAGGCCGCCTTTTTTTTGCGGTAATCCCAGGTTTGCGGCTGCGCGGTGGTGCGTACATCGCGGATGCAGATGAAATCGCCGGCATTCACGAGGCGCTGCCGCCGCGGGGCCGCCGGGTTGCACAGCCGCACGTGCATGTAGGGCAGGTGGGTGCCGAAGCCTTTGCTGGCAAACAACGTGTCGCCCAGGTAGCGGTAAGGTGGCTTCGGTGCTCCTTCCGCTACCACAAATACTCCGGCGGCGGGCATCGTCAAATGGTAGGCGCGCACGTCCAGCGTCAGCACGCCGTTTTTGGCGCGGCGCACTTCGCGGTCGGTTACGGCAATGGGCGCGGGCAACAGCGCCCGGGCCGATGGCGCGTGCGTGCTGCTGTCGGGCAGCAGCAGGCTTACCAGCAGCAGGCCGTTGTTGCTCAGGTTATACTGTTTCGAAACTAATACCCGAATGGCGGTGAGGTCGTACTCGTGCGACCCGGCGGGGGGCCGATGCAGCACGGCAGTCCGCACGCCGGGCGTGAACGTGCGCACCGCAAGCTCGGGCCCC
>NZ_BAAGZM010001121.1:0-790 GCF_054778495.1 Hymenobacter agri | reverse complement strand
GCTCGCCGGCCGTGGCGTTCACCTGCCGCGAGAGCAGGGTTTCGTCGGTGCTGGTCAGGTTCAGGCGCGGCTGCACGGCCAGGGTCAGCGTCTGCTCGGGGGTGAGGGCGTAGTCCAGGCCCAGGCGCAGGGCGTGGGTGTTCTGCAGGTTGGTGCCGCTGCGGTCCTGGTGCAGGCGCAGGGTGCTGTCGCGGCTCATGGTCGTTTGGTCGACGGTGCCCTGGAAGCGCCTCCGGTCACGCCGGTAGTCGTACTGCCCAAACAGGTTGAACTTGCCCTTGCGGTAGTTGAGCAGCAGCGAGGCGTTGGCCTTATCGCCGGTGCCGCCGGTGGCGCTCACCTGGCCGTTCAGGCCCTCGCGCCGTTCTTTCTTGAGGATGATGTTGAGGATGCCGCCCGCCCCGCTGGCGTCGTAGCGGGCCGAGGGGTTGGTAATAACCTCCACGCTCTGAATGCTGCTGGCCGGAATCTGGTCGAGGGTGGTGCCGGTGGGCTTGCCGTCGATGAACACCGTCACGTTGCTGGCCCCGCGGATGCTCACGGCCCCGGTCTGGTCCACCGTCACGGAGGGCACGTTCTGGAGCGCGTCGATGGCCGTGCCGCCGGTGGCAGTCAGGTCCTTGCTCACGTCGATGACCTTTTTGTCGAGGCCGCCCGTCACCACCGCCCGCTCGGCCGTCACCACCACGTCATTCAGCTGCGTAGCCGAAGTGCGCAGCTTCCAGGTGCCCAGCGCCAAGCTCGGGGTCCCGGCCGTGAGGCTGATGACGCGCCGGCCCGGGCGGTAGCC
>NZ_BAAGZM010001120.1:0-793 GCF_054778495.1 Hymenobacter agri | reverse complement strand
CGCGGCCGCCCGCCTGGCCCAGCTGCTGGGCGAGCCCGTGGGCCGCACCATCGGCTACCGCGTGCGACTGGACAGCAAGGTGAGCAAGGATACCCGCGTGGAAGTCATCACCGAAGGCATTCTCACCCGCATGATTCAGGACGACCCGGCGCTGGAAGGCGTGGCGGCCGTGGTGTTCGACGAATTTCACGAGCGCAGCCTGAATGCCGACCTCGGCCTGGCCCTAGCGCTGGACGCCCAGGCGGTACTGCGCGACGACCTGCGCATCCTCATCATGAGCGCCACGCTCGAAGCCCAGCGGCTGGGCCAGTGGCTGCCCGCGCCGGTGGTATCGTCGGCCGGCTTTCTTTTTCCGATTGAGACGCATTATCTCGACCCACGCCGCGCCGCCGCCCTGCCCAACAAGCCCGCCGAGCGGCTGGCCGAGTTGGTGCCCGCGCAAGTAAAAATGGCGTTGAACGCCCACGCCGAGGGCGACGTGCTGGTTTTTCTGCCCGGCGTGGGCGACCTGCAGCGTAGCGCCCGCAAGCTCGAAGGCTCGCTCCCCGACCACATCGACCTGCACCTGCTGCACGGCGAGCTGCCCCTCGAAACCCAGGACGCCGCGCTACGGCCGTCGAAACCCGGCCGGCGCAAGGTCATTCTGGCCACCAGTATCGCCGAAACCAGCCTCACCATTGAGGGCGTGCGGGTGGTGATTGACGGCGGCTTCGCCCGGGTGCCGCGCTTCGTGCCCCGCACCGGCTTCACCACCCTCGAAACCGTGCCCGTGGCCCGCGCCGCCGCCGACCAG
>NZ_BAAGZM010001119.1:0-793 GCF_054778495.1 Hymenobacter agri | reverse complement strand
AGCTGCCCCGCCTCTACCACGCTCTGGAAACGGCTGAAGCCACCGGCCACTTCCCCGCGCCCGACACGCTGGCTCCGCTCACGGCCCGGCGGCAGCGCGCCCTCACGGTGTGCGTGAGCGACTTGTATGAGGAAGGCACCGAAATCAATAGCCTGCTCGCGCGCCTGCGCGCCACCAGCGGCGACGTGCTGCTGCTGCACCTGATGGCGCGCAACGAGCTCGAATTTACCTATCAGGGCGCGGTGACGTTTCGGGATTTGGAATCGGGCCAAACCCTGCAGATTGATGCCGGCCCGCAACGAGCAACCTACCAGCAGCAGCTGCAGGAGTGGCTTCGCGGCACCGCACAGCAGGCCCGCCGCCAAGGGTTCGATTACCATTTGCTCGATACTTCGCAGCCGCTGGATGCGGCCATGCGCGAGTTTCTGAGGCGGCGCAACCTCACCTCCTAACCTCCTTTCCTCGGGGGGAAAGGTCACTGGAAATGCTTCTTTTGGAGCGAGCGTCAAATCCAAACTCCTCTTCTCATCACTTCGCTTTCAACTTTTACCTCATCTCTTAAATCAATTCCCTGCCTGCCCCGAACCGGTGCCCCCTCTCCCCAAGGAGAGGGGGTTAGGGGGTGAGGTTGCGCCGTTAGCCCAGCATGTTTGCCCTTCTCAACCCCGCCGCCCTATTGGTCCTTCTGGGCTTGCTGGTGCCGGTGGCCATTCATCTCTGGAACCGCCGGCCCGGCCGCGAGGTAGCCGTGGGCAGCCTGCGCTGGCTGGCTGCGGGCGCCAACCGCCGCCTA
>NZ_BAAGZM010001118.1:0-793 GCF_054778495.1 Hymenobacter agri | reverse complement strand
GGGCGCGGTGGGTACGGCAGCGCAGCTGCAGGGGCTGGGCGGCGCACTGGGCTTCGAAGTCCTGGTGCCAGAGGCGGCGGGCCCTGGCCAGGGTAAGGGGAAGAGGCAGCATCCGGGAAGGAATGAGCGGGAGGAAAGGAGAAAGCGGGAAAAAGGTGGCGCGGCCAGCCGGGGCGTGTCCTCCCCTGCTGCACCGGGCCGAGACTGCGGCTGCAGACCCTGTGCGCACCCGGCCAGCGTCGAGCTGGCATCCGCTGGCACGTAGGATTTCCACTCCGGTGAGGAAACCAGCGGGTCTTCGATAGACGACGGGGCTGCTGAAGTATCAGCATGTGGCGCGGCCGGCACCGGGGGCGGCCGCGCGGCGGGTGATACCATCTGGGGGTTAGTGAGCACCATCCACTCCTCCCTTCACCAGCAGGGCATCGGCCCAGGCTTTGCCCAGAAAGAAGTAGTTGATACCAGCCCCGGGGCCCGCCTCCAGCGTGAACAGCACCACCGGGCCCTGAGCAGTCGTGCGCGACGTTTCCGCCACGAGGTCCACCAGGTCGGTTAGCTGCAGCAACTCGCGGAAGGCCGGCGCATGTTCGGCCGTGATGGGTACGACGATGCTAGGCATTATCCTGCCTCCCCTTCCCCAGACCCAGCACCGTTTCCACGCCGCGCAGGCGGCTGCGCTGCGCTTCCAGGTCGAAGCGCAGGCCGTTCTCGTTGCCGGCATCGGGCTGGCGCTGGCCGTGCTCGTAGAGGCCCAGAAAATGCTCGGTGAGCCGAATGGCCTCCAGCAGCTCGG
>NZ_BAAGZM010001117.1:0-794 GCF_054778495.1 Hymenobacter agri | reverse complement strand
CTGGTTGGCGGCCCAGGCCAGCGAGCCGCTGTTGCCGCCGGCGCCGTCGCTGCCCCAAATGTTGACGGCCGTGTTGGCCAGCTGCGAGTAGGGCGTGGGAGTGTTGATGCCCACCCGGCCCGCGCTGCTAATGGCAATGCCCACGCCGCCGCCGTTGCCCACCAGGTAGTAGGGCCCCAGGTCGAAGTTGCCGGTGGCCGCCGTTATCGGCACTGGCTTCCAGGTGCCGTAGCCGATGGCGTCCGAGGTCAGCACCTTGCCCGCCGCCTGGGTGCCGTCGACGATGCGGATGGCCGAGCCGGTGCTGTTGTAGCCCGGGTTCTGGCAGATGCCCACCCAGCGCAGGGGCGTGGTGGTGCTGCCGGCCGAGAAAAAGCCCGCCCAGCCGCCGCCGCGGTAGGTCGTAGCCCAGATGCCGTAGTCATTGGCCGTATTAGTGCCGTCGGGCAGCTTGCCATAGCCCGAGAGGATGGTGCGCGTGTATTTCGCCCCGAAGTTGCTGCGGGTGATGAGCGCGGCGCTCTGCGTGCCCACGCTGGCGTTCAGCTCGACCTGGGCGGTGGAGTCGCCCAGGGAGGTGCCCACGTCGCCGAGCAGGCGCTGCGAGTTCAGGCTCAGGGTTTGAGTGGCGGTGTGGTTGCCCAGGTTGTCGGCCCCGAGGCGCACCCAGGCGCTGCCGTCGTAGGCATACAGGCCGGGCGTGCCATCGGTGAGGTAAATGAGCAGGCCAGCCACGGGCGGGGCGGTGGTGCTGGCGGTGAGGGCGTCGCGCTGGGCCGTCGTCAGGCGGGGCA
>NZ_BAAGZM010001116.1:0-801 GCF_054778495.1 Hymenobacter agri | reverse complement strand
GACTGGCGCAGCTGGGCCGCTACCGGCGAAGCATCGGCCGCCCGCTGCGCCGCGCCGTCCTCGCGGAACAGGTCGAGGCCGGCCTGCTGCGCCCGCACGATAAACGGCAGCACACTAACGATGAGAACGGTTGCAAACCGAAGCAGGATGCGGCTGCCGGAGCGACCGCCACGCAGCCACGCGGAAAGACAGAAACGGCCAGCCCGCAGCCTGCATGCTGCCGGTATTCGGGGAGTACTGATGTTCATAGCTGGGAAGTAGGAGAGTGTAATCCAAATGTATTAAAATGCAATAAAATATCCAAAAAATGATTATAGCGTTTTTGAGTTATCTGCTTCAGGTGTAAGGGAGAGCTGGTCGATTCCGTCTGCCTGACTGCCCACGCCGGACGCAGGCGTCCAACATCCATTTCCATTCCCGTTTAAGTATGAAAACCCTGCTGCTACTGTCCCTGGCTGCCACGATGGCGCCCACCATTCCGGAGGAGCCGGCACCAGCGCCCGTCCGGGTGCCCGTCGTCGTCGAGCTCTTTACTTCCGAAGGCTGCTCGAGCTGTCCGGCGGCCGATGCCGCGCTGCGCGAGCTGGCCCGGGCGCAGTCGGTGCCCGGCGTCGAAGTCATTGCCCTCGGCGAGCACGTCGATTACTGGAACCGGCTGGGATGGAAAGACGGCTTTTCGTCTTCGGCCTACACCGAGCGGCAGCGGCAGTACGCCACGGGCTTCGGCACGGGCTCCTACACGCCCCAGGCCGTGGTGAATGGCCGCTACGAGCTGGTGGGCAGCCGCACCGCCGAGCTGGC
>NZ_BAAGZM010001115.1:0-802 GCF_054778495.1 Hymenobacter agri | reverse complement strand
GGGGCGCGCTAATCGAGCCGCAGCCCGTGCCCTGCCCGCCCGTGCCGTACACCGAGCTGGCCGTTTGGGTGGCGCCCACGGTGGTGGTGGCCAGCGGCGTGCAGCTGTTGTTCACGGCGAGGGTAGTGGCGCCGCAGGGGTCGTCGTTCAGGATTTGGGTGGTGAAGCTCGCCGGCCCGGCCGTGCCGGAATTGGTGCTCGACGAGCAGTTCTGCGTCACGTAGAACTGGTACGTGGTGCCGGGCGTGAGGCCGGTGATGGCGTAGGGCGGGGCCGCAATGCCGGTGGCCGTGGTGTACACATTGGTGCTGGAGCTGGGCTGGTTGGGGTTGAAGCCGGTGGGGCCGTACAGCACGGTGTAGGTACCTGCGCCGCCCGTCAGCCAAGTCAGCGAGGCGGTGGTGGTGGTGGTAGTGGCCGTCAGGCTGGCCGGGGTGAGGCAGCCGGTGGTCGATTCCAGAATTACGTTGTCGAGCCCGATGTCCGTCACCCCGAAATCGGCCCGGCCGCGGAAGCGAATCACAGCCGTGGCCGAAGTGCTGCTGATGGGCAGCACCTGCGTGGCGAAGCCCGCCGCCGCGGTGCCACTCTGGTTGAAGCCGGCCAGGCGCGTAAACGTCAGCCCCCCGTCGTTCGAGAGCTGTATCACCAGCGAGTCGGCGCCGCTGGTGTTGATGAAATCGAAGCTCAGACGCTTGGTCCCGGCCGCG
The DNA here is from genome assembly GCF_054778495.1 of Hymenobacter agri. Lineage (NCBI taxonomy): Bacteria > Pseudomonadati > Bacteroidota > Cytophagia > Cytophagales > Hymenobacteraceae > Hymenobacter > Hymenobacter agri. The sequence continues at coordinate 92 of NZ_BAAGZM010001115.1, read as the reverse complement.
CTCAGGTCCGCGTACAGGTCCAGCGTCCCAATCTGGCCGCTGTTGGCCTGGCCGCTGTGGAAGCGGGCCGAGCGGCTGCCCTGGCTGGCCGC
>NZ_BAAGZM010001114.1:0-803 GCF_054778495.1 Hymenobacter agri | reverse complement strand
CCTCACCGAGCAGGTTGGGCCAGGCCGCGGCAACCTCAGCCCGGCCATCGCCGCCGAAGCCGGCCGCATCGTCACCAGCCTCGACCAATTGGTGGCGGCCACGCTGCGGCGCAAATAGTTGCTGGCGCGACAATCAACTTTTTGGACCGGGCAATGGTTGAGGTATTAGCGCCCCGAACAGCCCCGTTGTGCAACCCTGGCCCGCGCCCCGCGGTACAAGCAGCACCAACAAGCTCGGCGATATGAGCGCAGCGCTGCCTGACACTGGGCGGCGCATTTTACCCTTGTTTATTTTGGTTGATAATCCTATTTCGCTGATACCGGCCAACGACCCGGCCCGACTCCAAACGCTTGAGCGCTACCAACTGCTGGATGCCCGCAGCGAAAAAGTGCTTGATGACGTGGTGGCGGCCACCGCCCGGCTGTTCGGCGTGTCCAACGCCATGCTCTCCATTGTGGAGAAAGATGAAGTGCTGGTAAAAGCGCCTTACAACCTGCCGGTGGCCATCGAGCGGGTGCCGCGCGATAAGAGCATCTGCTCGGCCACCATTCTGCAGCACGACACGGCCGTGTACGAAGACCTGGCCCAGGCCAACATTCCCGGCGTCGACATTTCTCTGATTCAGCAGCTGGGCCTGAACTTCTACGCCGGCCACAACCTGCGCACGCCCGACGGCTACAACCTGGGCTCGCTATGCGTGTACGATGGCCCGCCCCGGCAATTTTCGCCCGCCGAGCGTGAGCTGCTGGCCACCCTGGCCGGCCTGGTGAAGCGCCTGCTGGAGCTGCGCGCCCCCCGCATC
>NZ_BAAGZM010001113.1:0-807 GCF_054778495.1 Hymenobacter agri | reverse complement strand
GGCCCGGCGCTTGCGCTGGTGAAAGCCGGCCCGCTGCTGCCGCCCGATACCCTGCTGCTGGCCGAAACCGCGCGCATCGTGGCCTTCTACAACCAGACGCTGGGCCGGCGCGACGCCATTGCGTGCTTCAGCGTGCTGATGCCCGGCACCAACCGCAACGCCTCCGCCCTGCTCGACAATGCGGTGAACATCACCTATTCAGATTTCGACGTGCGCAAACGCGACGACCGGCTGATTCTGGCCCACGAAATCAGCCACAAGTGGTGGGCCTACGGCTCCATCAGCAGCTACGAGGAGTGGCTGAACGAGGCCTTCGCCACCTACTCGAGCCTGCTCTACCTGCAAGCCCGCGGCGACACCACCGGCTACCGCCTCGAATTGAACCAGCGCCTCACTGCGGCCGCCAACGCCCCCGCCATCATCGGCTACGACCGCAGTAAATACGACTATCCCACCACCCGCCGCGTGGTGTACGCCAAAGGCACGGCCGTGCTCGCCGCCCTGCACGCCCGCGTGGGCACCGAGGTGTTCTTAAGCATTCTGGCCGCCACGGCGGCGCAAAAAACCGCCACTACCGCCGCCTTCCTGGTCCTCGTGGGGCAGGCTGCGGGCGAGGCCACGCGCCAGTGGCTCGCGCAGGAACTGGCGCGGTAGCCGCCAGGCATCAACCACCTGTTTCTACCAGGATTTTAGCGCAGCCCCGCTTCCTGCGCTTCTTCCAGCAGCCGCGGCTTCTCGATGGGCACCACGCCCACCTGCTCGCACACCAGCCCGCCGCCCAGGTTAGCCAGCGCGGCCGTGAAGGCG
>NZ_BAAGZM010001112.1:0-808 GCF_054778495.1 Hymenobacter agri | reverse complement strand
CAGGGCGGTGGCGTAGAGCACATCGCCCTTGGTCGTGAAGCGCACGTCCTGCGCGCCGAAGGCTTTGCCCTTGCCCTCGTTGAAGCCCTGAGCGGTGAGAGCAGCGGCCTGCGCCTGCGCCGGCCCCTCGCCAAACACGCGCCAGGGCCGGGTGCCGTAGAGGCTTTCGCCGTTGGCCTGCAGCCAGTGGCCGATGGTTTGCACGATGGCCCGCTCCTGCTCGTCGATGGTGCCGTTGCCGCGCACGGGCACACTCAGCAGCAGGTTGCCGTTTTTGCTCACCACGTCTACCAGCGTCTGCACCACGGTTTGGGCGCTTTTGTAGCCGTGGCGGTCGTACACGGCGCGGTTGTAGTGCCAGTCGCCGAGGCAGGTGCAGGTTTGCCAGGGCAGCGGCTCAATCTGCGGGCTCTGGCCGCGCTCGATGTCCCAGACCAGGCAGCGGCGCTGCTGCTCAGTGAGAATTTTGCCGGTAATGACGGCTTCGTTGCGCCCGCCGTGGCGGCGAATGCTGGCGTTGTACTGGTCGGCGGCCAGGCGCAGGCCCACGTTGCTGGCCGGCCACAGCGGCAGGGCCGTGTCGTCGTAGTACACCAAGTCGGGCTCGTAGCGGTCGAGCAGCTCGCGGGTGCGACGGTAGAATTTCTCGCAGTAGGCGGCATCGGGCGGGGTGGCCCCGTTGCCCCAGTTCCACTGCCCATGAATGGAGCCCGGGTTGTGGCCGTCGGCGCTCAGGGCGTGGTTTTGGGCGTAGAGGGCCTGCGGGTCGAAGCCCTCCCACCACTGGCCCCGGCCCTGGGCGGCGGTC
>NZ_BAAGZM010001111.1:0-810 GCF_054778495.1 Hymenobacter agri | reverse complement strand
CGCTCGTCGGGCACCACGCGCACGTTCAACTCGGGGTGGCGCGCAAAAGCCAGCGTGAGCGGCGCCGAGCGCGAGCCGGGCGACAGCACGACGTCGGTAATGCCGTGGCGGGCGCAGATTTCGGCGATGTTATAAACGGCCTGCATGGGTTTTAATGAAGAATGAGGAATGAATAATGAGGAATTGAAACGAGTGAGTCAGGTGAAGTAATTCTTCATTCCTCATTCTTCATTCCTCATTAAAACGGCCCCCGCCGTTTGCATCTTCATCTGGGTTTCCTGCCACTCGCGGGCGGGGTCGGAGTCGATGGTGAGGCCGGTGCCGGCGTAGAGGATGGCATCGGTAGCGCGCAGCTGCAAGCAGCGCAGGTTCACGTAGAGACGGGCGATGCCGGGGGCGGCCACGTTCACCGGGCCCAGGAAGCCGCTGTAGTAGGCGCGGTCGTAGCCCTCGTGGCGCTGCAAAAAGGACAGGGCGGCCGTTTTGGGCATGCCGCCAACGGCCGAGGTGGGGTGCAGCAGGCGCAGCATGTCGGTGCCCAGCGAGGCGGGGTTGGGCACGTTGTGCAGGTCGACTTCAAAATCGGTGCGCAGGTGCAGCAGCTCGCCGGCCGCCACGGTGCGCGGGCCGGTTTCGTGGTACTCGCGCAGCCGCAGCTGCTTGAAGCAGCTCACGATGTAGCGGGCTACCAGCGCCTGCTCCTCAATCTCCTTCTGCCGCCAAATGGCATCCTGGGGCCGCGTGACGGTGCCCGCCCGCATCTGGAAAGTCATGGTCATCCTGCCCGACGGGGTGAATGATTTGCAGCGC
>NZ_BAAGZM010001110.1:0-813 GCF_054778495.1 Hymenobacter agri | reverse complement strand
GGCCCCGCCCACCACGGGCACCATGCCGCTGAGCCTGCAACAGGCCGTGGATTACGCCATTAAGAACAAGTCGACCCTGCTGGCCACGCGCCTGGGCGAGGCTACGGCCGCCGCCCGGGTGGGCGAAATCAAGAGCGCCGGCCTGCCGCAGGTGAACGTGGCCAGCACGCTGTCCGACAACTTCAAGCTGCAAAAGAGCCTGGTGAGCTTTCCGCTCTCGCAAACGGTACTCACGCAGAAGGACCTGGCCGCCGCCCAGGGCGGCACGCAGCAGGTGCTGGGCACCCAGCAGCTGGCCCTGCCGCCGCAGCCGTTCGCTTTCGGCCTGCAGTACGCCGGCAACGCCAGCGCCTCGGTGTCGCAGCTGCTGTTCGATGGCTCGTATCTGATTGGCTTGAAGGCGGCGAAGGTGTACACCGAGTTGGCCAAGAAGCAGACCCAGCAGGCCGAAATTGACGTGGTGGAGCAGGTGAGCAAGGCTTACTACAGCACGCTGGTGGCCCGCTCGCGCCTCGCCCTGCTGGCCCGCAATGTGCAGCGCCTCGACACGGTGCTCTACCAAACGCAGAAGGTGTTTAAGGCCGGTTTTGCCGAGAAGCTTGATGTGGACCGCCTGCGCGTGCAGCGCAACAACCTGGTGGTGGAGCAGCAGAAAGCTCAGCGCCTCACCGAGTTGAGCCTCGGCCTGCTCAAGTTTCAGATGGGCCTGCCGCAGCAGCAGAACATCCAGCTCACCGACTCGCTCGGTGCGGCCGTGGTGGACGCCGGTGCCCTGCGCCAGCGCCTGGGCGTGGCCAGCCTGACCACCGGCGG
>NZ_BAAGZM010001109.1:0-816 GCF_054778495.1 Hymenobacter agri | reverse complement strand
TGTCCCAGCGGCGGTTCTGGTAGGCCAGCAAGTGGCGGCCGTGCTGCCGGGCCAGCGCCAGCAACTCTTCCAGCTGGGCTACCGACGTGGCTACCGGCTTTTCGAGCAGCACGTGCTTGCCGGCGCGCAGGGCCTGGCTGGCCAGCTCGAAGTGCGTGGCGCTGGGCGTGTTCACCACCACCAGCTCCACGGTAGCATCGGCCAGCAGCTCGGCCGTGCTGTGGTAGCGCCGAATGGTGGGGTAGTCGTGGTGCATGCGCGCCTCGGTGCGCTCTACCACGGCGTAGAGCTCGAAGCCCGGGTGCGCCGCCAGAAATGGGGCCTGAAAGAGTTTGCCCGACATGCCGTAGGCCAGCAGCGCGGTGCGAATGGGAGTAGCAGCCATGGCGGCAAGATACCGCGCCGGCGGCCCGTCCGGCGCGGTGGCCGGGCCCGGCGGGGGCATTGGGCGCGCCCAAAGTGGCACAATGCAGAGTTGCACAAAAAGGATGTAATCAGGAAAAATATTGATAATCAAAGGGTATTGAAGCCGCGGCGGGCATATTGCGAAATTGCTTTTTTGATTCTGCCTAACTTGTACCGGGTTTATTTTCGGTAAGCCGCGGGCACTATCCTCGGCGTGAAGCGTTTGGGAGAAAATACTTCCGGCCGCTACGCCCGCTGCCCCGCCCGGATTTATAGCCGTGTCTCGACATTTTATGAAGCAAATCGTAACGATACTGTGCGTCTGCCTGGGCCTGCTGAGTGGCAGTATTCAGGCGGCGCACGCTCAAACCAAGCCCGCGCCGGCTACGCAGCCCGCGGCCGCGGCCGCCG
>NZ_BAAGZM010001108.1:0-816 GCF_054778495.1 Hymenobacter agri | reverse complement strand
GCACCGGGTCGGGCGCGGCTGTCTCGTCCTCCACCGCCACCCGCAGCACCCGCAGCGGCGACACCCGCCGGATGCTCAGCAGCGGCAGCAGTGCAAACAGCAGCGCCAGCAGCAGGCCCGTGAGCAGGCCGCTGGCAATGGCCGGCCACGACACGCTCACACTGATGCTAACGGGCAGGAAATTGCCCAGCACGCCCGGCAGCAGCGTTTGTACCGCCGCCCCCAGCGCCGCCCCGATGATGGCACCCACAAGCCCCAGGCCAGCGGTTTGAATCAGATAAATCATTAAAGCCTGCCGGCCGCTGGCGCCCAGGCAGCGTAGCACGGCCACGGCGGCCAGCTTTTCGCGCACGTACAGGTTCACGGCGCTGGCCACGCCCACGCAGCCCAGCAGCAGCGCCACGAAGGCCACCAGCCCGAGGTAGCGGGTGAGGTCGGCGAAGATGCGGCCCATGCTCTGCTGGCGGCTGGCCACGGTTTCGGAGTCGATTTCGGCCTTGTCGAGCCGGGTTTGTAAGGGCTTGAGGATAGCCGCCACGTTGGCCCCCGGCGCAAATTGGTAGGAGCGACGGTACTGCACCCGGCTGCCCGGCTGCACCAGCCCGGTGGCCGGCACCTGCGCCAGCGGAATAAACACTGCCGGCGCCACCGCCGCGCTCACGCCCGACTGTCCCGGCGTTTTCAGCACCCGCCCCACAATGGGCAGCACCACCCGCCCCACCTGCACCGAATCGCCGATTTTGACGCCAAACTGGGCCAGCAGCGCATCGTCGACCAATGCCCCAGCCGGGCTGCCCGCCTGCACGAACCGCGAGG
>NZ_BAAGZM010001107.1:0-816 GCF_054778495.1 Hymenobacter agri | reverse complement strand
GCCACGGCTGCGACGAAGCCGCTCTGGCCGCCGTGCGCCAGCTGCCCGAATTCAAGCCCGGCCGCCAGAACGGCTGCCCGGTGGCCGTGGCCTATACCGCCCCGCTGCTGTTTGGCATGTAGCCGCGGCGGGCTAGAACGTTTTTTGGTAGAAATGCTCCTTGTCGAGCACCTCGGCAAGGCGCTGGAGCTGGCGGCGCAAGTCGGACAGCTTCGCCAGCGGGCGCTGGCCGTAGTGGTCCAGCACCCATTCGCCTTGCACGGGCGAGGCCAGCAGCAGGCCAAAGTCGCCGGGGGCGGCATTGTTGGTACACAGCGAAAGGCCCTGCTTTCTGGCGTCTTCGTCTGCGGCAAAATCCACGTAGCGCAGGTGCAGAATGGCCTCCTCCCCCACCTCAATATGGGGCGCTTCGGCAATTCTGATGATGCCGGCATTGCCCACCGGTCCGCCATACAGCCGCACGGTCACGATGCCGGCGGCCTGGCCCTGCCAGGTTTCGGCCACCCGCACCCGGTAGGCCGAATGAAAGCAGGCGTTGCGGCTCGAATCGGTAACAAGGCTGAGCACGGTGCCGCGCACCACCACGTCGGCAAACACGGCAGACTCCTGAAAGCCACCTGGCCCGTCGATGCGAATGCGTCGGTCCAGCTCGCGCAGGTCGAAGCCGGCCTGCCGCAGGCCTTCTTCTTTGGTTACGTCGATGCGGTATTTATAAAACATGGCGGCGGGAAACCGAAAGCCCGCCCGGCGCACTACGGCCTCAAACGCCGCCCGGTGCCGGGCCGCCGCTTCGGCCGAAGCAAAAGCGGCGCGGGC
>NZ_BAAGZM010001106.1:0-819 GCF_054778495.1 Hymenobacter agri | reverse complement strand
CAGGGCGTGGTGCTGCTGAAAAACGAGAAAAACACCCTGCCCCTGGCTCCGACGCGCATCAGGCGCCTGCTGGTAGTGGGCCCCTCGGCCGACTCACGCGCCAACCTGTGCGGCGGCTGGACGCTGGCCTGGCAGGGCCGCCCCGAAGCCGCTTACCCCAAAGATGTACCCACGCTGCTCGAAGCCCTGCGCCGCGAGTACCCGCAGGCCACCGTGGAAACGCTGCCATACCGTGATGCTACCGGTAAATCATTGCTGACCAGCATTGCATCGGCCGCCCGGCGGGCCGATGCCGTGGTGCTGGCCTTGGGCGAACGGCCCTACACCGAAGGCCTAGGCAATTCGTCGGACCTGACACTGCCCGACGACCAGCAGGCGCTGGCCCGGGCCGCGCAGGCTAGCGGCAAACCCACCGTGCTGCTGATGATTGGCGGCCGCCCGGGCATTATCCGGCAAGTGGCGGAGGGCACGTCGGCCATCATCTGGGCGGGGCTGCCGGGCTACGGCGGCGGCACGGCGCTGGCCGAAATCATCAGCGGCAAGGCCAACCCCAGCGGCAAGCTGCCTTTTACCTACCCGCAATTTGCCGGCCACATCACCAACTACCACCACGACAATAACGAGAACAGTCTCGACCTGAGCGACTTCGGCGCCGGTTTTGAGCAGCGCGGGCCGAAGTATAAAAGCTCGATGCTGACCGAGTTTGGCGAGGGCCTGAGCTACACCACCTACGCCTACTCGGGCCTGGCCCTGAGCGACTCGGTGCTGACCGGCCCCACGGCCCGCCTGCGCGCCACGGTGCGCGTGGCCAACTCCGGC
>NZ_BAAGZM010001105.1:0-820 GCF_054778495.1 Hymenobacter agri | reverse complement strand
GGGCCGGGCGGGGGCATCGGGGGCCTCGTCGGGCAGCAGGTGGGGCAGGAACACCAGCGTGGCCACCGCCGCGCCCACCAGGCTAAGGCCGGCAAACGTGCCCAAATCCTGCAACACGGGCACGTTCACAAACTGCAAGCACAGAAAGCCCGCAATGGTGGTGAGGCTGCCGATGGTGAGCGGGAAGGCCAGCTCCCGAATCACGGTTTCGGCCTGCGGGTGGAAGCGGTGGTGCGTGAGGTAGTGCAGCGAGTAGTTTACGGCAATGCCCAGCACCACCGAGCCCGCCGCCACGGCAATCACCGAAATCGAACCCTTGACGGTAGCAATAACGGCCAGCGCAAACAGCCCGCCCACCAGCACCGGCACCAGCATCAGCCCCGCCGCCGACAGCCGCCGGAAAAACAGCAGAATCACGCCCAGCAGCAGCCCCAGCGAGATGAGCAGCGTCAGGTGGGTATCAGCCCGAATCTGGGTGGCGTTGGCGGCGGCCACGGCGGGCGCCCCGAAGTAGTGCACCCGGTAGCGCCCGCCGGCTTTGGCCTGAATCAGCTTATCGAGCCGGGCGAAGAATTCGATGTTCTTGGCGGTGTTACTCGACGGGTATTTTGGGTCGATGAACAGGAATAGGTGCCGCCGGTCGCGCGAGAAGAAATGGTCATTGTAGAGCTCCACGTTCTCGTCGGGCTTGAAGTCCTTGAGCTTGCCCAGCACCACGTAGCCGAAGCCCAGCGGGTCGGCGGCGATGAAGGGGCGCAGGGCCACGCCGGCCGGCCCAATCAGGTTGCGGATGTTGGCGCCCACGGTGCGGGCCATGGCA